>CAZNMP010000453.1:0-2555 GCA_964573875.1 uncultured Planctomycetaceae bacterium
CCTTTCGCCTTCTGTTTATGATGCGATTTTAATCCTTTCCTTCGGTGGGCCGGAGGGGATGGAAGACGTGCTGCCGTTTTTGGAGAATGTTACACGCGGCAAAAACATTCCGCCTGCGCGATTGCAGGAAGTCGCTAAGCACTACGAGTTGTTCGATGGCGTTAGCCCGATCAATTCGGAAATCCGTGCATTGTTGACGGCCCTGGTCGGCGAGCTAAATGCGCATGGTTTGCAGTTGCCGGTTTACTGGGGCAATCGCAACTGGCATCCGATGCTGGCCGATACCGTGCAGCAGATGGCCGACGACGGCGTACAGCGTGCGTTGGCCTTTGTCACCTCGGCGTTCGGCTCCTATCCCGGTTGCCGGCAATATCTCGAAGACATCGAACAAGCTCGGCAAGCCCTTGGGCCCGCAGCTCCGCAAATCGATAAGCTGCGGCTGTTCTACAACCATCCAGGCTTCATCGAATCATTGGCCGCTCGCACGGCCGCGGCGTTGGCCGAGGTTCTCCCGGAACGCCGCGATGCCACTCGCCTGATTTTTACTGCGCACAGCATTCCCACGGCGATGGCCGAATGCTCGCCCTACGAGCGTCAGCTCCGCGAAGCGTGCCGGTTGGTTGTGGAACAGCTCGAATCGCTTGCTGTAGTTCAAGCAAGCTCGCTTCTCTCTTTGAGAGAAATACCTGGGGTGATGGCGTGTCATGATTCAGAAATCGACAAAGCCCAAATCCAAAATCCCTTGCCGACCAGCCCTCACCCTAACCCTCTCCCAAAGGGAGAGGGGACTGTCGTTTCCTCAAAGGGAGAGGGGACTGTGATTTCCTGGAACTTAGCCTTTCAAAGCCGCAGCGGCCCGCCGTCGCAGCCTTGGCTTGGGCCGGATATTCGCGAACATATCCGCGAGTTGCACGCCGCTGAAAAGATCACGGATGTCGTGATTGTGCCCCTTGGCTTTCTCGTCGAACACATGGAAGTGATTTATGATCTGGATGTCGAGGTCGGAAACCTCTGCGACGAGCTTGGGATCAACATGGTGCGAGCCGAAGTTGTCGGCACCCATCCGCGACTGGTTCGGATGATCCGCGAGTTGATCGAAGAGCGGCTCCATCCCGCAGCCCCGCGACTCTCCCTCGGCCCCGATGGTCCTTGGCCCGACGAATGCCCGGCTGGCTGTTGCAAAGGTTAATATGGTTTCCAATTCAAAGCTGCTCGCCATTTTGAAAACAGCCTGTTTTTTAAAGAGTCAGCAGGCGACGAAACGCAGGTTGAAATTGGAATTTGTATAAAAATCCGGCCCGATCCTTTGCGGAATGCTCAACGAGGCAATCTTGGCCGGCCATGAGGAAGCGGCATCATTCGAATACGACGATCATCGACAACGGAAAAATGTCCAATCCAGTCGGTGCGGCTATCGAGGGTGGTGGCTATTGTTTTAGCGGCAGCCGCCGACGAAGGAACCGATATTCGAAACAATACGATGCCGCATGAAGCAGCCTCTTTTTTTCGGAAAACGATTTCACCGAAGTCTTTGTCAAAGGTAATCAGCAAACGTTGCTCAGTCACGGCTCTTACGAGAATAGTTTCATCGGGTATGCCAGGCGAATCAGCACGAATCCACAGAACGTCGTGCCCCTGCTTCCGCAACAGCTCTACCGCATCGATTGGTACGTTCTCGTCGGCAAGAATACGCATGGTGCGTCGCTCTATGTTTGAGCCGAGTAGACGCGTTCATCTTTCAACCTGTCTTGCGCATAGGCGAGACAGGCGAGTATGTCTTCTCGCGTAATGCCGGGATAGTTGCGCAACACTTCGTCTTCGGCCCACCCCTGCGCCAGTAATCCCACGATGAACTCAACCGACAACCGTGTGCCTTTAATGACCGGTTTCCCAACAAGTACAGAGGAATCAACGGTGATTCTATTTTCCCAGGTCATGGTTACCTTCCGCGATTGGCGGTTATTTTGCGATCATGCTATCCCCATAAGTCATGTTCGACATTCTCCTTCGTTGGGTTTGGCGATGCAATACCTGATTCCTGATGCCTTGGTATAGGCCATTTTTCGGAAATGCCCTAAGTCCCGCTACATCAATGCTTTGCGAACGGCTAGGCATCCTGGATTGACAGTGTGATATTGATGTGATATCATTCTAGTATCACGTGAGGCCAAGGCCATAACTAAAGGGGAAAATGCCATGAGTCGTGAGAAACAAGCACATGCGTTGGACGGCTGGAAGATGCTGGCCGTCGTTATCTTTGTTTTTCTGATAGGAATTGCGTTGTTCATCGGGTTCATCGTCTCGGCGGTCCAAGCCGAACGTATGCACCAGATGCCGAATTTCTATCTGCTCGTTAGCGGCATTCTGGTCGTTGGGCTGGGCGTGTTCCTGTCGTGCGGTTTCTTCACTTTGCAGCCCAACGAGGGGCGCGTGCTGATTTTATTCGGCGAGTATCGCGGCGCGGTGCGCCAAAGCGGGTGGTGGTGGACGAAACCGCTGAACACGAAGAAACGCATTTCGCTGCGCGACCGAAACTTGCACGGCGACCGCTTCAA
>CAZNMP010000454.1:0-2554 GCA_964573875.1 uncultured Planctomycetaceae bacterium
CCTAGCATGTGAATTCCAGGACACCCTCAAGCTGGAGCTTCGGAATGAGATATTTATTCGAAACGAGATAGAAGTGATGTTTATTGGATAAACAGCCCTCACCCTAACCCTCTCCCGGAGGGCGAGGGGACTTGTTTTCATGTTTTGAGATAGGGCCTAATCACTTGCCGCGTTATTTCCAAAATTCTCGGACCACGCGTTCCCATTCGTCGGCCATGAGCTGATGGCCGCGATAGGTGGGATGGACGCCGTCCCAGATCCAATAGTCGGGTGCGGCGTTTTTCACGACCTTGTCGAAGACCGGTTGGAACCGCACGAACGCTGCGCCGTACTTCTTGGCCAATTGCGCGACGACCGCTTGTCGCTTTTTGAGCATTTCGTCGGGTGCGGTGTGAAACGGTTCGCACAAAACCAGCTTGACGGCGGGATTGGTCGCCTTGGTTTGCGTCAGCAGTTTGGCATAGACTCGCTCGTATTGATCGAGTGGAACGCCACGGTAGTTATCGTTAATACCAATCAAGATACTGAGCATGTCGGGCTTCAGATCGAGTACATCCTTTTGCCAGCGGCTTTCAAGATCAAGCACTGTATTGCCGCTGATGCCGCGATTGAGAAAATCAAGTTTCAGCTCAGGAAAGGCGGCCCCGTATTTGGCGGCAATGATAAAAGCGTAGCCGTGACCCAGGATGTGGTTGGGATCGGCCGTGCGTCCGCGATTGCCGTCGGTGATCGAGTCGCCTTGGAACAAGATGCGAGCGTTGGGCGTGAATGCCTTGATGGGCTCGGCAGAACGCAATACGTTCGCCGGCAGAATACACAATACAATGAGGACGGCCGCAAAAGATTTCTTCATGGAGATTGCCCTTGGACGGATTTGCAAAAAGAACAACGCCATGCCCACGAAAACCGCAGGCATGGCGTTTATTATACTGCCGTGAGAATGGTTAATCCACTCTTAGCGTTTCTTCGGGAACAGCGGGCCGCCGTAGAGGGCCGCCTCGCCCAGGATCTCTTCGATCCGGAGCAATTGGTTGTACTTGGCCATGCGGTCGGTACGCGAAGCCGAACCGGTCTTGATCTGGCCCGTGCTCAGGGCGACGGCCAGGTCGGCGATGGTCGAATCTTCGGTCTCGCCGCTACGATGGCTGGTGACGGCCGTGTAGCCGTTGCGGCGGGCCAATTCGATGGCCTCGATTGTTTCGGTCAGCGTGCCGATCTGGTTGACCTTGATCAAGATGCTGTTGGCCACGCCCTCGTCGATGCCGCGTTGCAGCCGCTTGCTGTTGGTGACGAAGAGGTCGTCGCCGACCAACTGGATCTTGTCGCCCAACCGCTCGGTGATCAGTTTCCAACCCTCCCAATCGTCTTCGGCACAGCCGTCTTCGATCGAGCAGATCGGATACTTATCAACCCACTTGGCGTACATATCGACCAACTCGGCCGAGGTGATGTCCTTGCCCTCGACATTGTATCGCTTTTTATCGACGTTGTAGAACTCGGAAGCGGCCGGGTCCAAGGCGATGAACGCTTGCTTGCCGGGCTCGTAGCCGGCCTTGCCGATGGCCTCGACGATGACGTCCAAGGCTTCGGCGTTGCTCTTCAGATCGGGAGCGAATCCACCCTCGTCGCCGACGTTGGTCGAAAGCTTCTTGCCCTTCAACACCGACTTCAGGTTGTGGAACACTTCGCAGCCGCAACGAATGGCATCGCTGAAGCTCTCGACGCCCAAGGGCATGACCATGAACTCTTGCACGTCGACGGCGTTGTCGGCATGGGAGCCGCCGTTGATGATATTCATCATCGGGGCGGGCAGCAAACGGGCGTTCGACCCGCCGAGATAGCGGAACAACGGCAGGCCGCAATGGACGGCGGCGGCGCGGGCATTGGCCAGCGAGATGCCCAAGATGGCGTTGGCGCCCATGTTCTTCTTGTTTTCCGTGCCGTCGATCTCGATCATGCGACGGTCCAGGGCGATCTGGTCGAGCGAATCCATGCCGCACAGTTCGTCGGCCAGCTTGCTGTTGACGTTCTCGACGGCTTTCAAAACCCCCTTGCCGAGGTATTTCGTCTTGTCGCCGTCACGCAGTTCTAAAGCTTCGTGAACGCCGGTGCTGGCGCCGCTGGGCACGGCAGCGCGGCCGAACGAACCGTCGGCCAATTCCACATCGACCTCGATGGTCGGATTTCCGCGGCTGTCCAGGATTTGTCGCGCGCGAATGTCTACAATCGTTGAACTCATTGCTTTTTCCTATATTGCACTTAGGGTAACATCGGGCCATTCATAAAACGCTCTATTGTGCGCGTTTTAACGACGATTGGCTAGCGGGGGCGGCATGTTGGCAGCCGACAAAAACCAGGAAAATACGCAAACCGAGGGGTGCCCGCGGCCATTTTTAACAAACTCTAACATTTCCCGCCGTGCAGAATGCTTTTCATTTGTTAGAATGCGGAAGAGCCGACTTCTATTGGGTTATTTTTCGTCTAGCATTGACGGCACGCTCTTTGCCAGGGAGATTCGACCTTGTTGATTGGTCCTGTGTTTACCCGCGAGGCG
>CAZNMP010000455.1:0-2545 GCA_964573875.1 uncultured Planctomycetaceae bacterium
GGCTTTGTAAAAGACCATAAACCGGTTGACCTGTTCGGCGCGGATGATCATCTTATCGACGCCCCACTGGGCGGCCAGATTGGCGACCAGTTTGGAGCCTTCGGTGGTTTCGTGCCAGGGCTGGCCGAGGTTCTCGACCGCGCGGGCGATCTTGTTGACGTGAAAGACCAACAGGTCGTCTTTCAGATCGAAGAATTTCTGTAAGGTTTTGTAGGCTAGCAGTTTTTCCGCCGCCCAGCGCTGCCACTCGAAATGGCTGGCGAACTGGTTTTGATGCAACAGGCATTCCTTGGCCAGTTTCATCACTCCGTCGTGGTAACGTTCGGGGACGCCCATCTGACGCAGTTTTACTTCGTTTCCCAGCGACAGAACGAACGCCAGGAAGAGGCCATCCTTGGGTACGCAGTATCCGCCGTAGCCTTCTCCGGCGGGGGGAATCATGCGGTCGTGGCGCAGGTTCATTTGATCGGCCATGTCTTCGGCGTCGCCTTCGAACACCGCCATGCAGAGGAGCGCCAACGCGTTCGATCCGGCGAAATGGGTGACGCACAGAGCGTTTTCCGACGTTTTTTGAATCTCGGCGTACGCCAGCGCCGGACGTTCTTCCACACCGCCTTCGTTGATCTGGCTGTAGAACTCAAAACCCGCCTGCGCCGCCCAGCGATCCGCGCCGCCCACCCACTGCCGCCACTTGACCACCGAATCGCGTTCGCGATGGCCGAGGTTGACGCGGCTGGGAGTATAGAGCAGGTTGTAGCGCTTGTTGCCGCCCGCCGATTGATAGTAGTTCAAGGGGTGTTGGGTAAGTTCGTTCAGTTTGTGCCGGGCGATCGCTTCCCGGCGCGCCATCGATTTGGCCAACGCGGTATGGGCGCGAATATACGTGCGTACTTGATCTTTCAGGTGCAGTTCCGGATTGGCGCGATCGAGTTTATCCAAAACGGCGTTGCGCGCTTCGAAGAGAATCAACGCCTCCAACTCTTCGGCGTAATCTTCTTGGCTGGCAATGGTTTTCTTTTGCAATTCGTAAAGGCTGGCGTCTTTGTGCGAGGCTTCGATCTCTTGCAAATGCTTTTCAAATGCCTTGCCGTTGTTGGCAGCCACCTTGGGAACCGCGATCTTCATCAGGTCGGAACGATGTTTTTGGATGTAGTCGGCGACATCCTGCGGTTCGCTGGCGTCCTTGTAATCGATCTTGCGTTGTTTGTTCGCTTCCGCTTGTTCGATCAAAACCGCCAGTTTGGCGGCTTCGTCCATAACGGGTTTGTACGAAGTGAGAACGGTCATCACCGCTGCCGGTTCGGGCAGGCGTTGCTGCGCCATGACTTCGTCGATCACGACGCCCATGCCGAATTCCTGGATCACTTTGCGAGCCACCGCCTGAATTCGGGTACGGAATTCGCCCATGCGCTTGTTGACTTCGTTTTCCAGACCCTGGCGGCGGACGACGTTGAACAGCGCCATCTCTTCTTCGATCCAGGTCTGAACGTATCCTTCGGTCATGCCCGCCGATTCGGTGGTCAGAATATGCAGGCTGGAGACGCGCCGGGTCGGTTGAGTAACAAATGCCAGCAATCGGACGCATTCCGGCTGCATGTCTTTATCCGCTTTTACTTTGGCGACAGCGTCTTTGGCGATGGCGGCAGCAGAATTCTTATCGAGCGTTTTGGCCAATGCCGATTTCTTGTCCGACGCCAGTACTCGTTCGAGAATGGCGATGCGGGGAAGGTCTTCTACATCGATCAGGCGATTGATCTCTTCGATGTTCTCCCGGTATTGCTGAGTGACGATCGCCGCTAAAGCGGCGATGCCTTCATGGAGATCGCTCTGCGATTCGAGAACGGCCAACGCGGCGTCTTCATCGCTGGCATCGGGATGGCTGCGGCGATACTCTTCTGCTTGTTGGTTGAGAGTGGTGTCGCGTTGAACCATTAATCGGCGCGCCAGTCCCACATGCTGCGAATCCATCACCGCGTCGATGTTGCGCGCCCAGAATTCGGCGTGCAACCGGAAGAAAACCTCCATCGCTTCCTGATCGACCTCGGTCTCGATGACCTCCACCGTGATCTCTTCCTTGCCGGTCATGATGGTGCGCTGGGCGACGCGTTCGTGAATGAAGAGCGGAATCGCTTCGATCCAGTCGTCCACCTGGATAATCCAATGCAGGTCGCCGCCCCCTTGATCCTGGGGTAAACGTCCCGCGCCAGGGCTGCTATAGGTGTAATGGCCTCCCTGGCGAATCAGATCGCAGAGATCCTCTTCCTTGCCGGGATGCACGTCGCGGAACAGATTGGCATTGGCCAGATTGACCGTTTCCGCCGGATGCAGGCGTTGTAGGAAGATGATGTAGGCGGCGGGATCTTTGCGAGTGCGTTCCAGTTGGTCGCGGAAATCTGCGGCGGTTTTGTACAAATCGCGAGTTCGATTTTGCAGGCTGTCGAGAACCGCCTCGCACGCCTGCGCGTCGGGGCGGCCAATGGCGCGCCGCGAGGATTCGTCTTTCTCCCGCAGCATGGTTTTAAATTCTTTGGATTGATAGTCGAAC
>CAZNMP010000456.1:0-2544 GCA_964573875.1 uncultured Planctomycetaceae bacterium
GAATGACCTTGCCTTCGGGGATGGTTACAGAGCTGCGGAAAAAGCGTGGCCCCGGCAGGGCATTTTGAGCGGCATTGATGCCCGGCTCGGCGGCCCAAATCCAAACGCAACCATCGAACGTGGGCGATGCCGGGGGCTTAGGCGTGCCTGGATAAACCATCGGCCCTTCGAGCCCGATCCACTTGGCCTTAACGTCTTCAGGCTTCAGAAGACCCATCGTCCAGAGAGCCGGCGCGCTGTCGGCGGTCTGTTTGCCTTCGGCGTCCCAGAGGCGAACCTTCCAGAAACATTGCATCCGCGATTCGAGCGGTTTGCCGGCATAGACGATCTGCGTGGATTGGTCGGAAACGACTTTTCCACTGTCCCAAAGGTCGGCCTCATTGGCAGCGAGTTTTTCGGCCGTACTGGCCACAAGAACCTGATAGGCGGTTTGCTTGGCACCGCGGCGGGCGTCTTTCATTTCCCAAAACAGACGCGGTTGGACGATATCGATGCCCAACGGATTGACGCGGTACTCGCATCGCAGATAGTCGGCCGCGGCAGGACTCTCGGCCGCTTGAACCGAGGGGGCGGCCAATAGGCCGATCAAGGCAACAAGCATCGTTCGCATGATTCTTCTCTCCGAAACAGGAAGGCACGGTTATGTTGGCAGGTAGTATGAGAACACAAGAAAGAAAACTCGCTATGAACGCTGGCAAACACGGATTCGATCCATGAGCAGAGCCCCTGTCATGGATTCACACTGACCACGCTCGGGATCCGTGTTTATCCGCGTTCATCCGTGGTTCATTTTGCTGAATTCACTTTGTTTTACGATTTGCTCAGGTATCCGCTGTAGCCCGAGATGACCGACGACAACACGAGGAAGATCAAGCCGACGGTCAACAGGATTCGGGTGCGGGAGCTGGTGTTTTTCCATTCGCCCAGCACGATTGCGAGAACCGTGCTGAACAAGATGACGCTCGAAAACATCACCGACCAACCGATATACTTCATCGGCCCCATCGCGGGTTCGCCGGTTTTCAGGCAAATGAACTGCGAACACCAAATAGCGCCGGCCAGCGCGGAGAAAAACAGGTTGCCGGCCAACGGCGTTGCGGGTTTCGTATAGTCGCTCATCGTGCGATTCTTAATGTTCAATAACAGGCTCCATCCGCCGTTGACGATAAACCCACCCAACAGCACGACCACGAGGACGGGCATTCCTTTCCACGTTTCGGCCGTAATGGGTTCGACGGTTCGCGCAAGTTTTTCGAGGGTTTCGCCGGCTTGCAGGCCGAAGTTCATGCCTGCGCTCATGATGCCCGAGAAGATGGCCGCACAAATTCCGAGTTTGAAGTTGTACTCGGCCACGGCGGCTTTTTTGGCGTCCTCGGAAAGCTCTGATTCTTTGCTCATGCCCGCGCCGCCGACGAAAAAGATGCCGATCAGCGAAACCACGACGCCGGCCAACGAGGCCTGGCCCGCGGAAGTCGCCAACAGGGGGCCTAGGTCGCCCTTGGCCAACGGCGGAATCAAGGTGCCGGCGGCGGAGCAAAGTCCGCAACCGATGGCGAGCCCCAATCCAAAGCCCAGATAGCGAATCATCAAGCCCCAGGTAAGGTTGCCGACGCCCCACATGGCTCCGAAGATCATGCAGAGAGCGATTTCCTTGACCGGCGTGGACTTGATCACCGAGCATGTATTGGGCGACATGCTAAACGCCAACGCCCAGGGCACGAGAATCAATGCGAATATGGAATAAACGAACCAATAGCTTTCCCAAGCCCAGTTCGTCACCTTCTTAAATGGCAGATAGAAGATGGCTCCCGCCAAACCTCCGAGGACGAAAATGAACACACCCAACATCGGATTCGTGGCAGCATCGGCAACTTCGGCGAACAATGGCATGACGGCTCCCTTGCTTTGTGGATCTTTTGGTAAGTCACAATAGCCGGGAGCTAACAGCTCCCGGATTGTGCGCAATTTCGCAACGGCACTCCGGGAGCTGTTAGCTCCCGGCTATTGTGACTTGTCTTTCAAAAAACCAGTTGCGCTCCATTGTCAAAATAAACTAGCGTTTGGCAAGCACGTCTTTTTCATATTGCTTGACTTCGTCGATCCAGGCCGCGCCGACGGGCACGCCTTGCTTCTGGCAGTAGTAATCCCAAATCGCGCCGAACGGCAACGACTTGAGTTCCTCGACCATTGCCAACCGCGAGGTGAAATCGCCGCGGATTTCCAGGTCGCGGAGCTTGGCGGTGGGTTCAAGCAAGGCCAGCAAGAGGGCCTTCAGCATGGATCGGACGCCGATGGTCCAGGCTGCCACGCGGTTGATGCTGGCGTCGAAGAAATCGAGCCCGATGTGGGTGCGGTTCAAGTAGTCGCCCCGGACGATCTCTTCGGCAATGGCCCGAAGATCGTCGGTCAAAATGACCACGTGGTCGCTATCCCAGCGGATGCCGCGGCTGACGTGCAGCAAAATTTCATCGAGGAACGTCAACACCGAGGAGATTTTATCAGAAATCGTCTCGGTCGGGTGGAAGTGGCCGGCGTCGAGGGTCA
>CAZNMP010000457.1:0-2533 GCA_964573875.1 uncultured Planctomycetaceae bacterium
CATTCCATGATCTCCACTGTCGCATGGATCGTAACGCCAAATCCTCTGACAATGTCTCGTCTTCCACACGATCAAAAGATGTCAGAATCTCCCGGATGCAATTTCCGGTAGACTTCTCATCTCTTAACATGTACAGGTTTGTTTGAAACCACTTTTCCTTTTTCTTTTCCCAAATGGCTTCTACGGCGCGTAGGCCCTGCGTCGATCGTACCGAAGCAAACATGACCAGCCGATTGTTAATTACCTGCAATGTAGCGGGCTGTGTCAATTTGGGCTCGTTGTTGCGACGGTCAACATCAGGCACGGTAATCGTTGCGAGTTTTTCAGCGGGCGACTCATTTTCCAGTTTCCAGCCAAACAGGCTGCCTTCGTTGTTGGCAGCCAACAGTTCCTTGCCGTCGGCGCTAAAGGTCCAGTCTAGCCATGCTCCCGGTGCAACATCGCTCGCGAACTTCCGAGTTGGCTCCACCGAACCAGGCTTCCAAAGTGCCGGCTCAGGAAGCGGCTTCATTCTGTTGTGGTGATCCTTTGATCGTGTGTACATCCCCATTGCCAGCCATTGCCCATCGGGAGAAATAGCAATGGGAAAAGTGGCGTTCGGGATAATCGTCCGTTTGCCTGTCGTAAGGTTCCACACTACCACCCAAGCGTTCCAACGAAAGCCGCCGCGATCCATACCAGGAACATAATACGCCGCCGCCAAAACGCGGCTATCCTGCGATAGCGCCACATGCGGTGACTGTCCCCAGAATCTGTCATAGCCATGAGGGCTAGACGGAATTGCGAAATTCTCACCTGGGCCTATCCCTGGGCCATGTATACCTAAGCTCTTTCCGCCGCCGACTTGTGCCACGCAAACCGCCGCCGGCAGCAACATCCAAACCAACAGGCTGCTTTTCCACATGGTTGCCGTTTCCTTGTTCCTCGGAAAAGATGGAAGGGGCCATGCCCAAGCGGTGGGACATCTCTGCCCTTCCCGCCACAAAGAGGTATTCTATCCTGCCTGTCTCATTTATTCCAAGTGGGGGAAAAGTGGTCTTTTATGTCGTTTTAGGCGGCCTTGTCAAAGTGCGTATCTTCGGTGTAAGATTATGCCTCAGTTACCCGGTGGTGTAATGGTAACACAAGGGATTTTGGTTCCCTCGTTCAAGGTTCGAGTCCTTGCCGGGTAGCTTCTTTTGAGTGCGGGGGGGGACTGCCGGCAGTTGAGCTGGCGTTCATGAAGCAGTCGGCAGATTGTGCAAGCAAGGTGACAAACGTGCCGAGTATTGCGGACATTGGACCGTACAAGCTCTTTTTCTACTCCGCCGAAGGTGATGAACCACCCCACGTCCACATTCGGCGGGGCCGAGCTACGGCGAAGTTTTGGCTGAATCCCGTTCGGCTTGCCAAGTCTCGGCGATTTAGCGACCATGAGTTGCGAGAACTTCAAAAAACCGTCGAAGAGAACCAGTCAAAAATCTTAGAGGCATGGAATGAGCACTTTAGTAACTGAGCGTGACAGCTTCGCGGTGTCCGTCTGCTTCTCAGAGGATTCGTTGATTGTGCAACTCGATGATGGGCGTTCACTATCTGTGCCCCTGGCGTGGTATCCGAGATTGCTGCATGGAACCAAGGCAGAACGTGAAAATTACGAACTAATCGGCGAAGGCGAGGGAATTCATTGGCCCAGCCTTGATGAAGATATTAGCGTTGAAGGGCTATTGGCAGGAAGACGATCAGCCGAATCGGCCGCATCTCTCTCCAAATGGAAACAAGCAAGGCGATAGTCCGCCGGAATTCCTCTCCGGTGGTGTAATTGGTAACACAGGGGATTTTTGGTTGCAGCTTATTTCCGCTTCCGCCAACCATAAACCAGGAGCCCAAGCAAGCCCGTGGCAAGCAGGACCAAAACGCCCGGCTCTGGGATGATCGTCCAGCCCATGTCTTTCATCATGGCCCACTCCAGGTTCGTCGGCTCGCGATGCGTGACGCCCGTGGCGACAAATGGGTTCATCAAGGCATTCGGGAAAGTCGCGTAGTCCAGATGTGCAAGACTAGAGCCGGAAGAGTAAGTGTCGGGAGCGTAAATCGCTACATCGTTGCCCCCATTGGCGGCCTTGGCATTCGCACCGGTGAAGTAAACCGTGCCCGTCTGATCGAAATCTCCTCCACCTCCTGTCGTTCCGCCTTCGGCTGTGTAACCGTTCTGATCGACGAGGAACGAATCCCAGGCGCTAACCCCATACCCGGTTGCGCCGAAGATGTTGTCCGTGACGAGGCCGAACGTCGAGTCGAAACCGAGCGAATGGCCAAGCTCATGTGTTACGACGCTCCGGAAGTCGATCTTGGAGGAGGACGGTGAGCCGGCGCCGAAATTCCAGCCGAACCCCGCGGCGTCGTTGTCGTAAAGGATGTAGGTATCGTAAGTGGTGCTATCCTCGCCGCTGGCACCGCCTGTCCATCCGTCGCGCCAAACGCCTTCGCCTGCGTTCCAGACGTGTTGGGTGTTGCCCCATTTCACACTGTCGGAACCGCCTAAAATACTCGAGCC
>CAZNMP010000458.1:0-2532 GCA_964573875.1 uncultured Planctomycetaceae bacterium
GCTTCAGATTCGCGACTGGTCGGGCACCATCCAGGTGATGATCGGCAAAAACCAGGTAGGCGAGGAGGGCTTCGCCTTGGCGCAATGTTTCGACCTGGGCGACATTATCGGCGTCGATGGCGAGATGCAGCGCACCAGGACCGGGGAATTGACGATCTTCGCCGAAAAACTGACGTTCCTGACGAAATCGATCGCCACTCCGCCGGAAAAACACAAAGGTTTGACCGATCCCGAGCTTCGGCAGCGGATGCGGTATCTTGATTTGATCCATACCGACGGCGTTTTGGAAACGTTTTTGCGGCGGACGAAGATTGTCCAGTCGATCCGGAACACCTTGGCGGGCCAAGGGTTTGTCGAGGTCGAGGGTCCAACCCTCCACGCCATCGCCGGCGGAGCCGCCGCGCGCCCGTTCATTACGCACCACAACGCCTTGGATATCGACCTGTATTTACGCATCGCGTTGGAATTGCATCTCAAGCGGCTGCTCGTCGGCGGGATCGAGCGGGTTTATGAAATGGGCCGCGTTTATCGCAACGAAGGGATCGACGCCCGACATAATCCCGAATTCACGATGATCGAAATCTATCAGGCCTATGGCAACTACGAAACGATGATGGATCTGACCGAGGCCATCATTACCGATGCCATCAAGGCTACAGGCCAAGGTTTTGTGCTGCCCTGGGGCGACAAGCAGATCGACTTCACGCCGCCCTTTGCTCGAAAAACCTACGACGAGTTGTTCACCGAACACACGGGTCTGAAGGCTGACGATGTGGATGGCATCGCCGATATGGCCGAGGAGATGGGCTTCAACACGGTCGGCAAGCATCCCGACGTGGTGAAGAGTTTCTTATTCGAGGAGAAGGTGGAAGACTCGTTGGTCGGCCCGATTTTCGTGACCGACTATCCGTCGAGTATTTGCCCATTGACGAAGCGCTAAGCATCCGACCCTTCGATTGCCGAGCGGTTCGAGTTGTTCATCCACGGGATGGAATTGGCCAACGCTTATACCGAGCTGAACGATCCCGACTTGCAGGAAGAGTTGTTTACCAAACAATTGGACGGTCTGCCCGACGAAGAGTCGATGGCCAAGATGGACCACGATTTCGTTCGGGCTTTGCGTCATGGGATGCCGCCGGCCGGCGGTTTGGGCATCGGCATCGACCGGCTCGTGATGTTGTTGACCAACTCGCAGTCGATTCGAGAAGTGATCCTGTTCCCGCTCCTAAGGCCGGAAGTAATGGGATGATGTTCTGCCGCACGGATGCGGCAGCAAAACTAATCCCCAATCCCTAATCCCTAATCCCTTTCATGTACAAACTTCTCCTCTGCCTTCGCTACCTTCGCACGCGTTACATTGCGTTGGCGTCGATCATCAGCGTGGTGTTGGGTGTTTGGGCGATGGTCGTCGTCAACAGCGTGATGGAAGGTTTCACGAGTGAGATGCAAAACCGCATCCACGAGATTATCGGCGATTTGGTGTTCGAGGCGCGCAGCCTCGATGGAATGCCCAACGCCGCGTGGCACGAGGAACAGATCCGCAAAATAGCGGGCGACGATATCGAGGCCATGGCGGCGACGGTGGTTGTGCCGGCCATGCTGAATTTCCAGTACAACGGCAACTGGATGACCCGGCAGGTGCAACTAATCGGCATCGATGCGAAAGAGCAAAGCCAAGTCAGCGGTTTTTGCCAGTATTTGCAGCATCCGTCGAACCGCGAGGAGATGAGCTTCGATCTGCGCGAAGGCGGCTACGACACGCGCGACCATCAGGCCGGCGATGCCGCTCCCGAGCGCAAACAGATGAGCAAAGCCGGTTGGGCCTGGCGGCGCGAAATGGCCCGCACGAAAAGGTTTCAGGAAGCGTATTTGAAGTCGGAAAAAAGCAACGCACCCAGCGCACCGATGCCATCATCCGGGCCGGTTGATCCCTTTGCACGGCACAAAGAAGTAGACAACCAATTTGATTCGGCCAAGCAGCAGCATCCCGGCGCCGTGCTGGGCATCGCCATGACCAGCTTCCGCATGACCGACGGAAGCGACAAATTCCTGGCCCTGCCGGGCGATGATGTGAAACTTACGTTCCCAACCGTCGGCCAACCACCGAAGGCCACGAGCGACAGCTTCACCATCGTCGATTTCTACGAAAGCAAAATGAGCGAATACGATTCCAGCTTCGTATTCGTGCCGATCAAAAAGTTGCAGGAACTGCGAGGCATGATCGATCCGACCTCGGGCATCGGGCTGATCAATGCCATCCAAATCAAGCTGAAGCCGGGCGTCAACGGCGAGGCCGTTCGCAACAAGTTGCGCGAGGCCTTTTTGCCCGAGATGTACGGCATCTATACTTGGCGCGACAAACAGGGGCCGCTGCTGTCGGCCGTCGATCTCGAAACACGCATCCTCAACATGCTGCTGTTTCTGATTATCGCCGTGGCCGGTTTTGGTATCCTGGCCATCTTCTACATGATCGTGGTCGAAAAAACCCGCGATATTGGCATCTTAAAATCGCTCGGAGCCTCGAACCGCGGC
>CAZNMP010000459.1:0-2527 GCA_964573875.1 uncultured Planctomycetaceae bacterium
GAAACCGAAGAAGAATTCCAGCAAACCGTTGATCTCGTGCGTGACGCCCGATTCAAAAACAGCTTCATATTCAAGTACAGCGCGCGGCCTGGCACCAAAGCCGCGGAGCTTTTCGCCGACGACGTGCCAGAATCGACCAAGCGCCGACGGAACAACGACTTGCTGGCCGTCCAGAACGCCATTTGCCTCGAAGATAGCCTGCCGCTGCTCGGCCGCACGTTGGAAATCTTAGTCGAAGGCCCCAGCAAAGCCAGCCGCAAAAGACTGGCCAAGGGCGATGCCGTGCAACTCGTGGGCCGCACGGTGCATGATCAGATCGTAGTATTTGATGGATCCCCCGACTTGATCGGCCGCATCCTGCCGGTCACGATCGAAAACGTGGATGCCTTTACGTTGTTTGGACGACCATGAACATCCCCACCTTATGCCAATATCTCGACGACTCTTACGCCGCGGCCGTTTGGCTTTGTGGGCTGGGGATCGCCGATGTGCGGCGCGGTCACGCCAATCTGCACGGCATGGCCGACGCCGGCGTGCCCCTGGATTTGCTGGTCGAAATCTGCAATCAACTTGAACGCCATCTGCCCGGCTGCGCCGACCCCGACATGGCCTTGCACAATCTGGAGCGGTTTGTCCGAGCGGCGCGCAACCCCTTGGCCGTCGGAACCTTCTTCGAACGTGATCCCCAGGCGCTGCCCACCTTGCTGCAAATCTTCGCGGCCAGCCAATACCTCAGCGATCTTTTGGTCATGGACCCCGAAGGATTCGACCTGCTGCGGCTGACCGAGGGCCAGCCCGTCGCACGCGAAGCGTTGGTCAAGGAGCTGTCGGCCGAGATCGCCGCCGTGGAACACGATACGGTGGTGTTGCGATCGTTACGGCGGTTCAAACGCCGTGAAACGCTGCGCATCGCGTATGCCGACATCGTGCGCGGCTTGCCCTTGCGCACCGTCACCGAGCAAATTTCCGTTGTGGCCGACGCCGTCGTCGAGGCGGCCTTGCGCGCCGCATGGCGTAAATTCCAAAACCTGCGAGGGACGCCCCGAAGACCCGACGGCCGGCCGGCCCGATTCGTCGTCCTGGGCATGGGCAAACTCGGCGGGCTCGAACTCAACTACTCGAGCGATATCGACCTGATTTTTCTCTGCGAAAACGACGGCCGCACCGACGGCCCGCGCCCTATCTCCAATCTCGAATTTTTCGATCATCTTGGCCGGGAAATTATCCGCCTGCTGACCGAGAAAACCGAACTCGGCGGCGCTTATCGCGTCGATATGCGGCTCCGGCCCGAAGGCCAACGCGGACCGATGGTCATGGGCATCCAAAGCGCCATGAACTATTACGACAACCGCGGCCGAACCTGGGAACGGCAGGCTTATATCAAGGCACGCGCCATTGCCGGCGATCTTTCGCTCGGCGCCGAATTCCTCGAAGCCCTTGCGCCCTGGATCTATCGCCGTTACCTGAGCCATGCCGATATCAGCGGCATCCGGGCGCTTAAACGGCGAATCGAAAAGCAAACGCTCGATGTCGGCGGCGGCGCCCGCGACGTGAAAACAGGCCGCGGCGGCATTCGCGATGTCGAATTCGTCATCCAGTTCCTTCAGCTCCTCAATGGCGGCGATTTGCCCGAAGTGCGCACCGGCAACACCCTCGAAGCGCTCGTAAAACTCGGCAAAGTCGGTTGCCTCACTCATCTCGAACAGTCGATCCTCGAACAGAACTACACATTCCTGCGACGAATCGAACACCTGCTGCAAATCATGCTCGATTTGCAAACCCACATGCTGCCCGACGATCGCGAGGAGCTGCGCAAGCTCGCCTTGCGGATGGGCTATGCGACCACCGACGATCTTTCGCCGCTGGAGCTGTTTTTGGAGGAATATCGCTCGAAGACGGAACTCAACCGTAAAATTCTCGACCACCTGATGCACGACGCTTTCAGCGACGACGCCCAAACGCGCGCCGAGGTGGATCTCGTGCTCGATCCCGATCCGCCCGAGCAACGGATCGTCGAGGTGTTGGGCAAGTATCCCTTCCGCGACGTCAAACAAGCGTATCGCAACCTCATGTCGTTGGCCGAGGAGCGAATCCGGTTTCTCTCGACCCGGCGATGCCGCCACTTTCTGGCTTCGATCGCGCCGCAACTGCTCTCCGCCATCGCCGCGACGGCCGATCCCGATTCCACATTGGTGAATCTCGACAAAGTAAGCGATTCGCTGGGCGGCAAGGGCGTCTTGTGGGAGCTTTTCAGCTTCAACCCGCCGAGTTTGCATCTGTATGTCGAATTGTGCGCCTACAGCCCGCATTTGTCGGGCATCTTGACCAGCAACCCCGGCATGATCGACAGCCTGATGGATAGCCTCGTGCTCGACAAATTGCCGTCGCTCGAAATCATGCAACAGAGTCTTGCCGAGCTGTGCCGCGGCGCCGAGGATATCGACCCCATTTTGCACAGCTTCAAGAACGACCAGCAGCTTTGCGTCGGCGTGCGCGACATCTTGGCCAAAGAAGACATCCAAGCCAC
>CAZNMP010000460.1:0-2509 GCA_964573875.1 uncultured Planctomycetaceae bacterium
ACATCTTCAAAAAGCCGGTGCATATCGTGCCGATGTGGAGTGCCGCTTTAGGCCGTAATGTCGAAACCGTCTGGCCGTCCATCATGGAAATCCAGACTACCGCGTCTCGGACCGGCGTATGGGCCGGCATGGATAGACCCGTCTGGGGCCCGGATGTCACCAAGACCTTTACCGGTCGCTACAAGGACGACAATGAGCAATGGCAGGAATCCAGTGTCACCGTGACCTTTCCCGAATGGGTGGCGGTCACTGTTTACCGGATCGTCGCCGGCAAACGTTGTGCCTTTACCGAGGAAGTCTATTGGCTCGAAGCCTACAGCACCGCCGGTGGTAAAAACTCGCAAGTGCCGACCGCGATGTGGATCAAACGCCCCAAAGGGCAATTGGCCAAATGCGGTAAAGCTGCGTCGCTCAGGGCTGCCTTTCCCGAGGAATGCGGTTATGCCGCCGAGGAAATGGATGGCAAAACGCTTGACGATATTGCCGACGGTCGTGTGATCGATAGCAGCGTTACTGTACTGAATGCAGCCAAGGTTGGCAGTGACGATCACGTTTCCGGGGGTGATGCAGGCGTTGATGCAAACCGCGTCATCGATCTATCGCAAATCCATCCCAAGGTGCAAAAAGCCGTAGCGGAACTGGTTAGACGGACTGCGGCAGCTGGTGCCTGGAAAGCAGCCTACGACTATGCCAACCAGAAGTTCAAAGGCATCGATCTGACGTTTGCCTTGGCCGAGTTGGACAAGGTATCGGAGGTCGAACCCAGAGCAACGGCAGCCTTGAGCCAAACCGACAGTACCGGTATGCCGCCATTGTCACCCAAAGAAATGGCCATGAATCAGGCCCGTCAAACCTTGGGTAACGCCGCCTAGTGGCTTTGCAATCTCAATTTTCCTAACCACCCGCTAGGGCGTCATGATTCGCCCACGGGGTCGGACATGACGCTCTTCAATTATCAGGAGAGATCATGAACGCAATCGATCAATCATTGAACCGGCTGCCCTGTCATACCGACTGGCGGCGTTACGACTCACCCACGGTGATTCGCCGGCATGGGCGCGGCTTTTTAGAACGCAGCTTTAAACCGAGCGTAACAGTTGCAGAAGTCGACAAACCCTCTAAAGCGGAATTGCACCGTTTGGTAGAGAGCTTTGGCGGCTTGGTGTTGCCAACCCCTGATGCCGTGTTGTTGCTGTTTGCTGATTACCATTGGGCGCAGCGCTGTGAACAGCATTTAACTCAGCGCGGCGTGCCTTCGTTGCGGTTAGGCTGTCACATTCAGTTGCCGGAATCCTGGCAATGAAAATCGTCGACGTTTCGCAACGTTCCGATGCCTGGCGGCAATGGCGTTCACAAGGCGTCAGTGCCAGTGAAGCGGCCATCGTCATGAACCGCTCACCGTATAAAAGCTATTGGCGACTCTGGGCAGAAAAGATCGGTCTGGTGTTGGAAGCCAGTTTGGACAACAACCCGTTGATCCGCGCCGGCATCCAGCAAGAGCCCGAGGCTCTGCACCGCTTCGAGGATAAACACGATCTGATGTTGTTGCCGCTGTGCGGCGAGTCGGAACAGTATCCCTTGATGCGGGCCTCGTTCGATGGCTTGTCCGAGCTGAATGAACCCGTGGAAATCAAATGTCCGCATGAGACGACGTTTTTGGATGTGCTGTTGAATCGGGAGGCCTCGACCGCGTATCAGTTGTATTGGTGCCAGGTGCAACAGCAACTGTTGGTCGCCGAAGCAAAGCGCGGCTTTTTGTTTTTCTACCACCAAGGCCAGGATGTGGAATTCGAGATTCAGCGCGATGACCGCTTTCTCACCGAGTTGGTCGAAGCGGCGATGGATTTCTGGTCGGCGGTCAAATCGAAAAAGGAACCGAGCAAGGATCCAGAGCGCGATTTGTACATTCCGCCAGGCGATGCTGAACAGCAATGGCAACAACTGGCGGCGAGTTATCGCAATCGTGCCGTGAAAATCGCGGATTTGAAAGCGGAGTTGGCAACCTTGGAGGCTAATCAGGCGGCCATTGAAAACACGTTGGTCTTGCTAATGGGTGATTACGTGGCCGCAGAGCATTCCGGGTTGCGTATCAGCCGTTTTCAAAGCCAAGGGGCCATCGATTACAAGGCGGCACTCCAAGCCTTGCAACCGGATGTTCAGGCTGCGGCACTGGAACTCTATCGTAAACCGTCCAACACACGGGTCCGCGTGACCTGCCGGGATGACGACGGTAAACATGCCGAAGTGCCGTTCGACGCGCAGGCCTTGAAAGACTTGGTTGGAGTGGACTTTTGGTTTTGAGTCTTGATGGTTCGTTTAACGACATCCTGTAACCCAAGCGGTTACGGGATGTTCATTGATTGACGTCAGCCTGCCAAGATAGTTGACGCCGAACATAGAATCAAATCCTTCAGATCGGGCATGTCGGTTTTAGGCTGGGCTTTGCCGCAAAACCCAACCCAAAACCCGCATCGTTCAGGCATTCCCTTCGTGGAATCCCGAATCCGGT
>CAZNMP010000461.1:0-2506 GCA_964573875.1 uncultured Planctomycetaceae bacterium
GGCTTCAACGTGGATTTCGGCACGGAAACCGCCCTGCAAAAGTTCCGCGCTTGGTGTGTCTATACCGCCGAAGGACGCAGCGCCGATTGGCTTATCCGTTACTCGAACGACAATTCAACGTGGAATACTTTGACAACGTTCAGCTATGTTACACAAGCAAACGGCGGCTACGATGCGATTGCAGCGGATGGAAGTTTTTCGGGCACGGCTCGTTCGGACTGCGCCGGCTGGTATGGCGTTGATTTCAACAGCGACGAGAGTACAAAGGCTCAATACTGGCGGGTCGAGTTCTCCTCCGCGCCCAACCACAGCCCCCGCACCGCGGAAGTAGCGTATTATGGCACACAGGTACCCGAACCGACGTCTTTGGTGCTTATTGTTACCGGCTTGTTCGGCCTGCTGGCCTACGCATGGCGGAAACGGAAATAGATTTATAATTTATGATTTCTAATTTCTGATTGGAAGTCATCGGCGCAAAGCTCGCGAAAGCAACAGATTATACTCGTTCCGAAGCTCCGGCTTCGGAACGGCGATCCTCGAAGCTTTGCTTCGCGGATTGCCGAGCAGTGACTGATTATCGAAGCGGAGCTTCTGGAAATTGCGTTCCCAAGCCGGAGCTTGGGAACGAGATTAAAGGTGAACAAGCGTAAAGCCGGAGCTTGGGAACGAGGGTAACGAGGGTAAACATTAAGAGTTTGTTACCAGATTATTGGTGAGGTTATGTGTCGCAGAAACCAAAAAAGGGCTTTTACGCTCGTCGAATTGCTCGTGGTCATCACGATCATCGGCATTTTGATTTCGCTGCTACTGCCGGCGGTGCAATCAGCAAGAGAGGCCGCACGTCGATTGCAATGCAGCAATAACTTGAAGCAAATCGGCTTGGCATGTCTCAATCACGAACAATCGCAAGGGCATTATCCGCCGGGTGGATGGGGCTACTTGTATGTCGGCGATCCCAACTATGGATCCGACCGAACGCAGCCGGGCGGTTGGGTTTTCAACGTGTTGCCCTATATGGAACAACAAAGCCTGCATGACCTTGGACTCGGATTGTCGGATACGGCCAAGAAAACCGCTTTGAGCCGAATGAACAGCACGCCGATCGCCGCGATGAATTGCCCCACGCGCGGACGCACCACGGCGCTGCCGCTGAAAGCCTGGACCACGCCCTCGAACGGCGATTCCTCAATCACGATTTGTGCAAAGACGGATTACGCAGGCAATGGCGGCGATGGTCCTTGGTCGAGCGATCAGGGAATGCCTAGCGGAAATTCGATCACCTCGGAAAACACCGAGACTGGCGTCATCAATCAACGCAGCATGACAACCGTCGCATCCGTTCGCGACGGTACGAGCAATACCTATTTGGTCGGTGAAAAATACGTCAATCCCGATTATTATCTTACCGGACAAGACGACGGCGACGACCAAAGCATGTACGTCGGCTACGATTTTGACACGTGCCGATGGACGAAAAATGATCCCGATACATCGACGAAGTACCTGCCCTATCCAGACTCGCCCGGCATCTCGCAGCGCACTTGCTTCGGCAGCGCCCATGCAGGGATATGCAACTTTGTCTTTTGCGATGGTTCGGTACACTCGATCAATTACTCGATCGCTGCTGAAGTTCACCGTTGTTTGGGCAACCGGAAGGACGGACTAGCCCTCGACGGCAGCAGTTTTTAGCGTTTCCCCCCTCCCTTTCCCACCTATTGATGCAGGAGAACACACCATGATGCATTGTTTTCGTCGTGTATGTGCGACGATCGCCGTGCTGACGTCGTGCGGCATGGCCTTTGCACAAAATGCAGCGCCGGCCAAGTTAATTCCGCTGAGCCAAGCGTGGCGAATCGCCACCGACTCGAAAAATGTCGGACGCCAGGAGCAATGGTTTGCCGCGCCGCGCGCTGATGCCAAGCCTGCCGCCGTGCCGGGCACCATGCAGCAATCTTTTCCGGGTTATCATGGGGTAGCTTGGTATTGGACAGAATTCGAAGCGCCGGCCGCCGAAAAATCGCACAAGTGGCAACTCCACTTCGGCTCCGTGGATTACCTTGCCGAGGTTTGGCTGAACGGAAAGCGATTAGGCGACCATGAAGGCACCGACGGCCCCTTCGATCTCGATGCAACGGACGCTTTGAAGCCGGCGGGCAAAAATCTGCTGGCCGTCCGCGTTCTCAATCCCGGCCATCAGCCGATCGACGGCTTCGTGATCCACGAAACGCCGCATTCCTTCAAACAGGCCGATGATTATCAGTTCGGCGGCAATGCCAACTCCGGGGGCTTTCTGCGGCCGGTAGAATTGCGCATGCAGCCCTCGACTCGCATTACAGACGTGTTCATAAATCCGAACATGGCAACAGGCGAAGCTCGCATACAGATCACGGTTGAGAACGCCTCTGGGGCAGCAGCCGATTGTTCGTTGAAAACAGAAATTCGCTCAAGCGATAACATCACTGATGTATCTCAATGCGCAACCGAATTGAAAATCACCGCTCAGCCG
>CAZNMP010000462.1:0-2506 GCA_964573875.1 uncultured Planctomycetaceae bacterium
CCATCCGCCCGTGCCGTCGCGTTCGGCCTCGGTCTTGTACTTGGCTTCCTTGGCGAACATGGCGAATTGTCCGACAGTCACCTCGTATTTGCCAAGATAGAACGGTTTGGTGATACGCACGCGGTGGCGGGGATATTCATCGCGGAAAAAGCCCGGCTTTCGATTGTAGGCCGGATAGGCTTTGACCAATTGCTCGGCCGATTCGACGCCGCCCATCAAAAACTCGCCGGTGGGAATCGGTGTGAAGGTCATGCCGATCGAATTCGTGATATCGCGACGCCGCGGCGCATCGTCGGCCGACTCTTGTGCAAAGCCACCATTCGAGTAAATACCGACTACGCAAACCAGCAACCAACGGATATTCAAGCTTCTCATTGCGGACTTTCTTTCTCCTCTTCCAGAAATACGCGGATATACCCTGCATCATTACCGGCAAGCTGTAAGGCCAAACGGAAGAATTTTTCCGCCCGGGGGGCTTGGCCGTCAAAATGCAAATGCAAGCCGACAAGAAATAATAGGTTGGAATCGTTCGGTTTTTTTTCGGCTGCCGTGGCCAAGGCGTCGAGTCGGGCGTCTTTGGCCAGCACATCCTCGCCGTAAAGCTCTTTCAGATCGAAATCGGACCGGGGCCAGTCGGGATTCAACTTCAGCCCACGTTTGACGGCCGTCACGGCCGCATCATAGCGTCCGAGGGCCGCCAAGGCGAAAGCTTGGCGGAATAACGGGTCGGCCAGCGACGGGGCAACCTCGGCCGCCTTGCGATAACGCATGTTGGCGTCGCCAAAACTCTGCTCGGCAAATTGTGCATCGCCAAACGCAATAAATCGCCGTGCCAGAGCGGTCGATTGGGCATTGGTCGCTCGTTCCACCGTTTTTTTCGGCTCCGGCTTATCGGCATCGTCATCACGACGCATTCGAGTTGCTGGGATATCCGTGCCTGTGTTGGTCGGAAACTGGTCGCCGATTCCCCAAAAACGCTGCACTGCCTGGGGGCCGTAAAGCTCTTCAGCCGGCAGATAAAGCGGCGGATAGGCATACGGATAGACGTAGCCATAATAATAGGGTTCGTAACCAATGATATAACCGCTCGGAAGACATCCGCCGGAACCGTGCGAGCGGCCGGCTTCACGATGGTCTGTGTTGCCCGGGTTTTTGGTTGTCGAGGACGGCGGAGAATTCGAGCTAGGCTTGGCTGTTTTACCGCCGGAAACGACAGGATGCGGATTATTTCCGAGCGGCGGGCGCGATTTTTGCGCGTCGGCGGTTTTGTCCGCCGCTGTAGCCGCACCGATGACAATTGTCGCCAGAACGGCGACC
This sequence comes from uncultured Planctomycetaceae bacterium, assembly GCA_964573875.1. Taxonomy (GTDB): domain Bacteria; phylum Planctomycetota; class Planctomycetia; order Pirellulales; family Thermoguttaceae; genus CAYWGR01. The sequence continues at coordinate 1,318 of CAZNMP010000462.1, forward strand.
GTTCCACCACGGAAAAGCGTATTCATGGCTTGCCCTCCCGGCGTCCGAGCCTGACTGGCCATCGCAGCCGTCATTATGCGACTCGGACCCCAAAATAGCAAGCCGCAATTCTGGTTAAAAAGAATCGCTGCGTTCTTTTCTACGGGCGTTCCAGGTAGCAGACAACCTGTTGGGTCAATGCATTGGCGTTGAGTTTTAGCGATGCTTCGCCGTGTGCGGCAGCGGGAAAGTCGATCACACGGACGGCCTCGGCCCAGGCCGATTCGGCCGGCAACAAGTCGGTCAGCCGGTTCGGTGAAGCTTGCAAAAACGCCTGGTTCCAATAATTGTCTTTCCGACCGGGGAACAACGCCATGTAAAGCATGTCCATCTCGACCAGATCGTTGAAGAAATGGGTACCCAGCGATACGTCGGGAACCAAGTCGTCGCGCATCGCGACGATTTCGCACAGCACCGACGCCGTATCGATCTCGGCGAACGAAACCGGCACGCCCAGCGACGGCGTGGTGGTGCCCCAGCGACCCGGCCCAACCAGCATCACATGCCGCGGCGGATGCGATTCGCTTAGATGCAGCAATCGTCCGATCAACCGGGCAATCGCATAGCGGTCGCGAATCGGAAGCTGTCCATAAACCGATGGAACGACGTAAACCAATCGGTCAATGACATTCACGCGGCTTTGGCCAATCACGGCGCCGTGGGCTTCCAGAACGCAATCGTCGCGACCCACCGATTTCGGCGATTCAATCGCGACGCCGTTCGACACCACCTGTAACGGCCGGCACTGCACGAGATTGATGCGATACTGGTTCGGCCCGAAGAAATTGGCCGTGAATTCCAAATCCACCGGGTAATCGTAGGCCTGTTCCAAGATGTGAAGCATCTGCCGCATATCCTCGACAAAGGCCGTCTGCGTCAACAGATGCTCAAACGTAAGCACCGGCGGCGGACCGGCCTTAGTCTCTTCGTCGTAGGTGCGATCCGCCAGAGCAGCACCGGCCGAAGCGAAAATTTCTACCGGCAGCCGAGGACTTCGCTTGGCCACATCGGAAAATTCATAGGCCACAAGTTGGTTGGCATCGAGGTCGATCACATCGACCTTGCGCTGCGAAAACTGTCGAACTTCATTGATGCTGCTTTCCGGCCGACGGTCGGGGGCGTTCAATGCAACAATGCGCGTGTAATCGTC
>CAZNMP010000463.1:0-2492 GCA_964573875.1 uncultured Planctomycetaceae bacterium
AACACCGTTTGCAAACGCCCGACGGCATGGTTCTGTTGGCCAAGCAAAAAGACGTGGCCGAAATCGTCCAACGGCATGGGTTCGACAATCTGGCGGCCGAAGACGAAATTGCCGCGAAGCTGCCTTTATGGCGTGAAGCGGGTTTCGGCTACGGCTTGTTGGTCGTTGCAGGCCTCGGGATTTTCTGCGGCTGCGTGGGCAAAAGCGCTCAGTTTCCGCTGCACGTTTGGCTGCCCGACGCGATGGAAGGCCCCACGCCCGTTAGCGCGTTGATCCATGCGGCGACGATGGTGGCGGCGGGCGTTTATTTGGTAGGCCGTTTTTATCCGGTCTTTACGCCGGAAGTGCTGCTGGTGATCGCGAGCGTGGGTTGCATCACATTGTTGCTGGCGGCCTCGATTGCTTTGACGGCCACCGACATCAAGCGAGTTTTGGCTTACTCAACAGTCAGTCAGTTGGGCTTTATGATGTTGGCCCTGGGGATGGGCGGATGGCTGGCCGGAATGTTCCACCTGTTCACACACGCCTTCTTCAAGTCGCTTTTGTTCCTTTGCTCCGGGTCGGTAATCCATGCGTGCGGCACGAATGAAATGCCGCAGATGGGCGGCCTGCGTCGCAAAATGCCAATTACGGCCGCCACGATGTTGATCGGCTGTTTGGCCATCGCCGGGGCGGGCATCCCAACAGTGATTGGCCTGAGCGGTTTTCACTCGAAGGATTACATCGTCGCGCAGGCCCTCTCGTTCTGGAATCATAACCCCCGGTTCGGCGCTGTGTTTTACTACTCGGCACTGGTGGGCGCCTGCATGACGGCGTTCTATATGTTCCGCATGTGGTACATGACCTTTGCCGGCAAGACACGCGACTCGAGCATCGAACACCACGCCCACGAATCGCCTCGGTTGATGACCGTGCCGCTTGTGATTTTGTCGGTTCCAGCGACCGTGGCCGGCTGGAGCTATTTCGGACTTGAGCCGTTGTTGCGACAGGCCATTCCCGCGGGCATCGAGGCCGGCAGCGCTCCTGGAACGATTTGGCCAAGCTTGGTAATGCCGGAAGAACATTTGGCCCACGTACACTCGGTAGCCACGGTTGCGGAATGGGCGGCCTTTGGCGTGGCGGCCGTCGGATTTCTGCTGGCCACGGCTTTTTATGGTCTGCGCAAGCTCGACCCGAGGGATGCCCAGCGCACCTTCTCGCCGATCTACTGGTTGTTAGTCCACAAATGGTGGATCGACGAATTATACGGATTCCTTTTCATCCGGCCGCTATTGCGTATTTCCGGTTGGATCGCCGCGATTGACAAATACGTGCTCGACTGGCTGGCGGATAATCTGGCCAAGCTGGTCGCACTGGCTGCGCGTATCGACGATTGGATCGACCGGATTTTTGTCGATTCGACGGTGAATTTAATGGCGCGATGGACCTATGCCGTGGGAATACGGCTGCGGGTGTTGCAAACCGGCTACTTGGGCCAATACGTCCTCTGGTTGGGCGTCGGCACCGTAGGTCTGTTCGTGCTGATTAGTTTGTATTGGAGTTATGCATTCGCGGGAATGTAAGAAATAAACAAGGGATTAGATATTAGGGATTAGGGATTAGGGATTAGAAACGGCCGCTTGCAGCTTTGCACTAGCCACTAGCCACTGACCACTAGCAATTAGCCACTAACTACGGACCACTAGTCACCAGTTACTACAATGTCGATACTCGATTTTTCCGATCCGCGCGTTGGCTTGACCTGGCTGTATAGCCTGATCATTTTTTTACCGTCTATCGGGGCGTTGATTTTATGTCTTGTGCCCCGCGAGACCAATGCGGCCATTCGTCGCTTTTCGCTTCAGGTCACGATTGCCGTTTTCTTGCTGACGCTCTGGCTGGCTTTCCCCACATACACGAATCCGCCGACTACGGGCCGATTTGCCTTGGGAACAGCCGGGATGCAAAACATGCTCCATAGGGCATGGATTCCCGGTTTCGACATTTATTATTTCCTCGGCGTCGACGGCATCAACCTGCCCCTGGTGCTCTTAACCTCGTTTCTGAGCATGTTGGCCATGTATGCCAGTTGGCCGATCACGAAAAACGTCCGGGCTTATTGCATTCTGTTTTTGCTCTTGGAAACAGGCATGTTGGGCGTGTTCCTCTCGCTCGATTTCTTCCTGTTCTATGTGTTCTGGGAAGTCATGCTGCTGCCGATGTACTTTTTGATCGGCATCTGGGGCGGACCGCGCCGCGAATATGCTGCGATCAAGTTTTTCCTGTTTACGTTGGTCGGCAGCGTGTTGATGTTGGTGGCCATCCTGATGCTTTATTTCGCCAGCGACATCAATCTGTTGACCCAAGAACAGAAGATGAATTGCATGATTATTCCGCGTCCGACCGTGGAAGTATCGGCAACAGGCGAGGAAATTCCCGCACCGGCGCCGATCGTCGAGCCGGCGTCGCGGCATACGTTCAACATGTTGGCGTTGGCCGAACTGGGGCAATTG
>CAZNMP010000464.1:0-2463 GCA_964573875.1 uncultured Planctomycetaceae bacterium
TTGAGTGCGGAGTTTTCTATTATCACGCGACAGGAAGCTTGTGCTGGTGTCGCCGATGAGTTGGTGGCAGAGTTGGGTGAAGCTGAGTTACACCAGATGCGTTACTGGCGACCGCAGCGCATCGGTGATGTGATATTCAATTACTGGGATTGACCATGACACCTAACCATGCGCTGCAGCGAACCCGGCCATCGCGTCGCAGTTGCAATCGTCGCGTCCTGCGCGCCGGGTCGCTGAGCTTGGGTCGTTCGACCAGATGGCCAAGGCCGTCCTGGTTCTTGGCAACAAGCCGCATCGCAAGCATGAAGATTCGCAAGAAAGCCAACCGTGATTTTGAGGTCGACCGTTTCCGATTCCGTTTTCGCGGTCCGATCGATGGTGTGGCCGAAAAGCTCCGTGGACTTTTTTCCGCTTGGATGCGACAACGCGAAGTAGACGGGACTTGTGCCTGCTTTGTGAAACACTTGACCGTGGAAGATCCTAAAGATCCTAAATATGTGGACGTGTTCTGCGGTTGGTATTGTGATCGTTGCCTGCCTCAACTTGAGGCCGCGATCGCGACAACCCTGCCCGATGTGGTAGGCGTTTCCGTCGGCCATGACCGCAGCCCTCATCCGACGCCCGACCTACGATTCATCCTCCTTTCCGATGCGACAGCATTCTTCGAGGATGGATCATCACTACTGCTGCTGCCGTATGAGATCTCTCGTTCGCCGGTGACGACGGGGCAGTTCGACGCATTCACGGCTGCCACAGGTTATGTCACGGACTGCGAGCGCCACGGAGATGGTTCCTTTCGATTCGACGAAACGATCGAACCCATTCGGCCAAAGAGCCGAGGGAACATTCCCGTTCATTCCGTTAGCTTCAATGACGCGATGGCCTATTGTGAGTGGGCTGCTGTTCGGCTTCCGACGGAAGGTGAATTGCTCGCGGCTGCTCTAATCGATCATCGGGTCATGAGCCGACGCGAAGCGGGTGACTTTATGTTTGGACAATCGGGGCGTTTCGACATAACCAGATATCCCAATGCTCTTGACGGACTTGGTGCCGAGTTTGTCATCGGCAAGGCAGCACCTGGCAACGTGATTGTTCGCACTGGCCCCTATTACGTTCGCGAAGTAGGCTGGGAAACGCGTCGGCATCGGCATGAATGCGCATCGGACGCTTACGATATCATGACCGGCTTTCGCGTGTGCCGCCAACCACGTGTCACGACTGAGCCTTGATGCCGAACTAGCGCGTGCACCGGAGCCGCGATCCGGTCTTGGAAACTGTTTGGCGTCATCCGGCGCGGCCCGGTGACGCGTATCGTTATGTTGCATAGGCGTACCCACCGCACATGAAGTTCAAGACCAACCTTGATCGACGCATCTTCAAGACCATCCAGGGCCATACTCCGGAAAATCCGCAGGCCCTGATGGGAATCATCGGCGGTGTCGACGCGAGCGAACGCCTCGTCCTGAGTCGCGAGGAGCTTTCCAGCGGTTTGCAGCGGCTCATAGACGAGGGATATATAGCGGAAATTGAACGGCATAGATTCTGCGACGCTTCAGATGCCGATTATCCGAACACGTTCTCCGGTGTGACGGAATCCGATTACACTGCTGCCGTTGCGGAATACGAAGATTGGTTTCAGCGACAACTTGACGAAATTGACGATGAACCGGGCGAAGACGGTTTCGTGTGGCAAAAACTCGCTCTACGATGGGTAACGCCAAACGACCGATGGCCAACGGATGAAGACGAGGACGGTGCCGAAGAACTCGCGGACAGAATCGAACCCATCATCGAACAAAGCGGGCTTGGCCACATCAATGGCTATGAACATGGCGGGGGCCACATTGATGTCTTGATATTCGGCAAGGCCACTGACTCCGATGTCGATCAAATATACAATCTGCTCGCCCCGGCGTTCCGCGGTTTCAACTGCCCGCCCGGATCACGGATAATCAGGTTCTTCAACGAACGAAACGAAGAAATCGAATCTGACATCGTCCCCGAAAAAGGAACATAACCATCGCATGCACCGGAACGGCGGTGGCCAGCGGGTAATGAACCAACGCGAACTCCCGCCGCCCGGTGATGCGCATAGTTCGCTGAGCAGACAGATGAAGTTGACAGAGCAGCAGCGCAGACAGCTTGAGTGGTTCAGAGACCACCGCGATCGCGATCCTTCGTTCGTGGTCGAGGTGGTAGGCGAGTGGCGAATCTTCGTAGGGTACGCAATCCTATTCCTGCTTTCATTCACGACTTCCATTGTTTTGGGCACCCTCGTGATTCCAGTGGTTGTGTTCTTCCTGATCTGTGGAGCGTTTGCCGTCAACGTGGGACAAGCAAGAGCCAGGTGCCGAATGTGGCCGGCGATTAAGAAGATCCTGGACTGGGCCGAACTCGAACGGACCTTGGGTGATGCTTATCCAAGTGTATCCCACGATGGCACGAACTTGAGTTGTGGGCAGG
>CAZNMP010000465.1:0-2451 GCA_964573875.1 uncultured Planctomycetaceae bacterium
CTGCCGCGGCTCGGTTCAGGCTCCCAACGCCGTCCCCAACCGCCCGAGGCAAAAAATCCATTCGCCTGAAGATGATTATGAAAGGCCAAACCGATCTGCCTGAGATTGTTCGAGCACTGCAAACGCCGGGCTGCCTCGCGGGCCGACTGCACCGCCGGCAACAAAAGCGAAATCAAAATGCCGATGATCGTAATCACAACCAAAAGCTCGACCAACGTGAAGCCGGCCTTTTTCTGATTTCCAATTGCTGATTTCATTGTGTCGCGACACATAATTCACCCCCAGGGGGCAGACAAGTTTTGCTGTTTCTATTTCAAATCGAATTTCGGCGCGAGCCCCTCGGGACCGCCGTCGGGAGCCACTTCGCAACCGAGCATGGTTTCGGTGTTATATCGCGACGGCAACGACTTGCTGCCGCCGGTGATTTCCACTTTGTAAAAACCGGGCAGAATGCCTGCCTCCTTCGAGCCTTCCACCGCCATGACCGCACGGCCGGAAGCATCGGCTACGCCCTGGGCCGGCCCCACCGCGCTGGCAATCGCTTCCTCGGGCACAAATCGCACCTTTGCGCCCGCTAGCGGCTTACCGCCCGTGGCGATCAAGCAAACCGTCTTCGCCCGATACGTGCGCGAATCGCGAAAGAAACTCAATCGGGCCATGATCTCCGTCTGGTCAAGTTTACCGTCGTGATTGCGGTCGGCAAAACGCAAGGCGGCTTTCATGGCGGGGGCTTTCTCCAACTCTTCGGGCCCCAAAACGCCGTTGCCGTCGGTGTCATGCATTTCAATGATTTTCGCCGCTTGCGTCGAAGGATTCCATGCCGGTCCTTCGTAGGCCAACCGGCTTGGCCCTCCGCCGCAGCCGGAGACCGACGCCAGGATCGCCAGGATCCCGCCGATCATCGCCCGCGTATATGGTTGGAATTGCGTCATGGCTTGATTCCTACAGCGGTTTACTCGTTAAAAGTCCAATGCCGCGCCCTTTCGCGCCAACGGCGTTGTAGAATAAATACCACGTTTGATTTTGCGGATTCCAAACCAACGATATTTTATGGGCGTGCTCCTGGTCCAGCTTGTCTGGGTGTCCGCCTGCGCGGTAAAGCGGCTCGCAACGCGAGGTCCAATGCAGCAGATCGCGAGAGAACGCGATCATTACATGGGCATGATCCTTTTTCAAACCGAAGTAGAACATCACCCAATGGTCGCCGTCGCGGAACACCTTGCCGTCGGCCGCCATCACGGCATCCTCGCATGGCTTGCGATTGCGAATCACCGGATTGCCGGCATCGCGCGACCAATCGAGCAAATTGGCGGACATTGCCAATCCGATCTGCTCGACCGCGCCGTTGGCTGCGTTGTAAAAGTCGTAGAATTTGCCCTCATGCTCGACCAGCCACGGCTGGTAGATGCAGTCTTTTTCCCATTTCCCAACGTCGGGCTCGTGAACCGAGAGGATGTACTGTTTTTTGGCGCGTGCCCAGTGGATGCCGTCGTCGCTCGTGGCGACGCCTTCATAGCCAGGCCGCAGTTCATAACCGCCTTGATTGCGATAGGCCCCGTAAAGCGACCAGTACTTGCCTTGGTGTTTCTTGAGTCGCCGCGGAGCATCGACGGCGTAGGATTCATAGAGATATGCGCCAAGCACCACGCCGCCGTGGTCGAAATCGCCTTGGGGGCCAAACCCCATTGCCAGTCCCAGCGGTTTCCATCGCACCAGATCCTCGCTCGCGGCGACAAACGATTGGTAACCCTTGCCGTTAAAGCCGATGAACGACATATACCATTTCGTGTCGCCCGGAATCTGGTAGACGGTAGGCACGTCAACCATGCAAACATCCGCATAGCCGGAAATGTTCGGCTTCGAGGAAATCACATGATCGGGGTAATAGGCTTTCCAGCCCGTGAACTTTTGCGACCACTTTTCGACCGTTGCCGTGTCAATTGCATCATCGGCCTTGGTAACGGACGCAGAGAACAGCAAAAAGGCGCAAAGGCCAGCCGCCGCCGCTCCTAAAACCGCTTCTCGAAGATTGAATTGCATTTGCCTGTCCATTCCGTCACCGAATTTTCTCAAAAACAGACCGCGAAGGACGCCAAGGACGCAGAAAGAGGAATAATGGATGACCGAATCGGATAATTTTCCACGTTTCTTTGCGTCCCCGCGGTTTTTTTATTCACTACCTCTTAACGACGTTTCCGCCAGGCGTAGGCCAAGAGGCCGATCAGGCCCGTTGCCAAGACAACAAGGGATGCAGGCTCCGGTACCGTCGTCAGGCTGAAGCTATCGTACTGAGCGATGCGTTCTCCCGAGGTCGTGGCGGTATAATCGCCGAAATAAATGCCCGCGTACGCCGAACCTGTCAGATCCGTTCTCACGATATCCGTCGAGCCGATCCAGTTCGTGCCGTCATCGCTGCACGAAAGGTTGAAGGTCGAGGTTGCCGCCGTCCAC
>CAZNMP010000466.1:0-2450 GCA_964573875.1 uncultured Planctomycetaceae bacterium
CCAAGAGGGGCTGAACGAAATTGTCAAAAATTTCCTGTTCGTCGGGAATGCCGGGCCGCTGCAATGCACGGCCGATCCACTGCTCCACACGATCGATCAACCGTGGAATAATCCGCACACGGAGATGCTCTTGAACGCCCATGCCTGCCACGATCGTATGGGCGGCATGAAACACTTCCAACAAGGCCCTGAGACGTTTTTCGCCATGCGTTTTCATGCCGCGGATATCGGTCAACGTGGCGCTGGTATAGGCGCCCATCGGGGTGTTCCAAATCACGCGAGTCATGTTTTGCAGGCTCGGGGCGAACCGGCCGATCGCTTCGCTTGATAATCCATGCTGAACCACGCTCGCCCGCCATTGCGCCCAGGTAACCTCGGAGATGTTCGCCGGATCAAAGCCGTCGTTGTCGGCCGGATTGCCGACGCCCTGGGGCAAGACGCTTTCGGTTGATGCCTCGAAAACCTCAGCGGGCAGTTGGGCCGGGTCCGTGTCGGCCGCCCGGGCAAGCAATTGCACGAATGAGACGATCTTCTTATGTCCGATGCCCGGCGTGGAGGACAAATCTCCGAACGAGGTGCTCAGGAGGTCGCGCAGCGGGCGGCCTAAGAAAGCAAGCGGCAAGCGGCGGTCGGTCGGCAACGCCCAATAGGCCAACGGTTTATCCAGATAATCGGCATAAGCGTCCGAGAGAAGGATTTTTCGCAGACCTTCAAAACGGCTGACGATCTGTAGCTCTTCGACCGAAACTGTCTTGCCGAGTCTCATCAGGTTCTCCTTCGGTCTTAACTCCACATGGATTTCTGAAGCGAAGACAATGTCTGATTGGTGGGCGTTCTCTTCGATCTATCGCAAAAGCCGAAACCAAAAAGGGGCAGGCCTTCGAACAAACAACCGGCCAACGTTTGCTGGGACTAACGAACCGGCATATCAACCGCTAAGACTTGCGTCCTTGCCTCGCACCAACCATCCCTTCGGGTGTTGGCGCCCGGGCTTCGGTTCATGGACTGCACAAACGTCACACAGGTTCACTCGAATCGCTTGGGTGGTAGGCAATGAGGCTGACCGATGTTGCAAAAATCGCTTTGCCTCACGTTCGGCCTATTTTCGCATCCCCAACCGTCCACGGTCAAGGGATGCGAGTTATTTTTTGCAGAAAATAGCGAAAAAACCAACTATGCAAATAAATACCGCCCGCGTGGGGTGTTTATTGGAATTGGCTGCCATTTTAGATGTACTAGCTTGTTTTGCCCACCATGACGAGGGGAGGTGTGTGATTGGGTGACAATTTTCAGGCAGGCAATTTCCCCCAGAGAGCGAAAAGGCAAACGAGAGAAAGCTATTCTTCTAAACAGAGCGATCCGGCATCGATGAGAACACCCACTTAGCTTTTGGTATCGCTCGAATGACCCCTGGAGAAGAACCCCATTGCTGAAGGGGGTTCTTTTCGTTCTCTGGCCGGTCAGCTATGCTAGTGAACAAGGATTTCCTCGCCTGTATTTGCGGAGGACAATGATGTACTTTGCTACGCCGATCTTCCTGGCAACCAACCCCTTACCTTGGTTGGCCGGCATATTCGCGCTGATTGTTTTCGCGGCCATCGTCGCGGCTATCGTGTTGAATTACGGCGGCATCTGGTTCCGGGCGTACATGTCGAACGCCAACATCAGCTTGCTGAGCCTTATCGGCATGAGCTTCCGGCAGGTGAACTCCCGGGTTATCGTGCAAGGCAAAATCATGGCCGTCCAGGCCGGCATCGGTTCGGAACGCGATACCGGCGTAAGCACCCGCCGACTCGAAGCCCATTACCTTGCCGGCGGCAATGTTCCCAACGTCATCCGAGCGATTATCGCGGCCCATCGCGCCGATATCGATTTGGATTTTGATCGTGCCGCGGCGATTGATCTTGCCGGCCGCGATGTACTCGACGCGGTGCAAACCAGCGTTTATCCGAAAGTGATCGATTGCCCCGACCCCAAACGATCCGGCCGCACCACGCTAAGCGCCATTGCAAAAAACGGCGTGGAATTGAAAGTTCGCGCTCGAGTAACGGTTCGCACCAATATCGAACAGTTGATCGGCGGCGCCACCGAGGAAACGATCATCGCCCGCGTCGGCGAAGGCATCATCACGGCCATCGGTTCGTCGAACAGCCACCTGCAAGTGATGGAGAATCCCGACCGGATTTCCAAGGCTGTGTTGGAACGAGGTTTGGACGCTCAAACCGCGTTTGAAATCGTCTCGATCGACATTGCCGATATCGACGTTGGGCAAAACATCGGCGCGCGGCTTCAAGCCGATCAGGCCGAGGCCGACACGCGCGTCGCACGCGCGAAAGCCGAGGAACGTCGCGCGTTGGCCACCGCACGCGAGCAAGAAATGAAAGCACAGGTCGCTCGGCAACGTGCCCAAGTCGTTTTGGCCGAGTCCGAAGTGCCTCTGGCCATGGCCA
>CAZNMP010000467.1:0-2438 GCA_964573875.1 uncultured Planctomycetaceae bacterium
CCGTGCCTTTTTGCACGATGAAGTTGACCTGGCGGGTGGCATCGACTTCGATGACCGGGTAAATTTCTTCGGCCATGTCCATGTAAAAATGCGACAGGCGTTCCATCGCGTAGCCCGCGCCTTTCAAGGCACCGCCCTCCATCGACTGCGAGGAAAAGGCGCTTTGGAACGGTGTGGTTCCGGATAGCGCGCCGATGCCGCCTGTCATCAACACAGGAATCTGGTTACGGCCGAAGGCATCGGAAAAGCCGCGTAAAAAGCCAGCCATCATTGATTGGGCAAGCAGCGCACCTTGTTTGGAAACGACGCGACCGCGCACCCCGTTTTTGCCGTCTTCGCCGGTGGCATAGGCATTCATCGGTACTTCGATCACGCCGCCATCCTGGCGGACACAGGAAAAGGTCTCACCGCGAAAGTAGGCGCGCTCGGCACTCAAGTCGCCAAAGCCGGCAGCCAGCAGAAAACACTCGCGCACATCGGCATGAAAGTGATTGGGCAAGATGGCTTCCTTCTTGATCCGGAACAGTACCGGCATCGGTTCTTTCTTGGCTTTACGGCCAGTCGGGGCATCCAGACCATTCAGCAATACGCCGGTTAAAATGCTGCCGGCCGGGATGAAGACGTCGCTGTTTGCGTGGCCTCGCTGAGACTGGCCGTGAGCTGGGGTCTGCGCGGCGTCTTTATCTTTACCGTTGGAGTGCTCAGCGCCTTCTTGGATGACGCGAATCTGCATTGCCGCCGGCGCCTGGCTGTTGGCTCGTCCTCCCGAGACGCCGGTATTGCCCGGTGTCGGTCCAGGAATAGCCGCTTGCTCGAAGACGCGGTTGAGGTCGTCTTGTCCGTTGTCAAATGGAGGGTTGTTTGGGCGGCGGTTTGACGCTCTTCCCAATGTTGATGGATCCAATGGGAGTTGATTGATGTCGCCTGGGGTGCTGGTCGTTGACGGTGTAGCCGCTTTGTTCTTCAACGACTCGACTTCACCGGTGACGGCTTGGAGTTTGGCTTCATAGGCCTCTCGCTCTGCGCTGGTCCATTGTTTGAAGCGAATTTCGCCGGATTGCTGTTCTCGCTTTTGTTGTTCTTCGATGGCCGCCAGTCGGCGGGCTTGTTCGTCGTTCTTCTGCAGCAGATCGCGCAACTGCGCGGAAATGCCGTCGATGCCCAACGAGCGTGGATCGCTATCGGTCAGGATGTGTTGGATGGTGGCCTGTTTGCTGAGCGGCTTGCTGACTTCCGGGGTGACAGTGGCTAACGCGATGATGACGGCTAATGCCACGGTACCAATGCTGCCGACGGCCAAATTGCGTTTGGCTGCCGGACTCAAGCGTGTCCACCAGGACTCGACGCTGGCCATTACCGTTGCCCTCCGCTCAATAATGAAGGACGCAAACTGACTGACGCCTCTGGCGATTGTCGGACCACGACATACAACTCGGTCGATTCCTGTGGCTTCAATACCACGTTGGGCCAGACCGAAACGGCGAGAACATCCTGCTGCGTCGTTGCACAGCTGCGTTCGTCGAACTCGAGCATCTCGCCGCCGGTGTTCTTGGCAAGCCCCACCAGAATCAGCCGATCCTGACTCTCCAGAACTTGGCCGGTTTTAATCTGTACGCGCTCTTGCAGGCAGCGAATTTGCTCCAGGGGCTTCGGTTCGCGCAGGGAATAACCGGCTGGTGTCTTTTGCAAACCCAAATCCCGAAACAGCGCTTTCAGCTGGCTGATGTAGGCTTGTTCCTCTTGGCTCGAGGTTCGACTCGCGGCATCGGCGCGCTGCCATTGATTCAGCAGTTGGTAGCTGTCCTTATCCAGATCGAGATGGATTTCCCGGGCCGGAATCCGTTTGGGGATCAGGGTCAGCGACAAGGCGATGTCCTGGTTGTCGCCTGGCGTGATGTATAAGGTCACCGGCGTTTCGTCCGCCGTGGCGACATAAACGATTTTGCCTTTGGTACTGGTGGTGGCCTGGCTGGTCGTCGTGACTACCGGATGTTCGAACGGTGTCACCAGGCGATTCAAGTGGCCGACGGCAATCGGCATCAGTTCGTTGATGCCAGGTTTAACGGCAATGTGCTGTGGTCCAATTGAAGTCGCAGATTCTGAGTTGGACCCCGCCGCTTGCTGTTTGGCGGCTTTCAAGACGCTGGCATCAACCGGCGGTAACTCGATACCAAAATCGGGCTGCGACGGGACAACGGGTTGTGATGGCGATGCGGATGACTCTTCGGCCACGGTGGTGACCGGTGGTAACACAGTCACCGGTAAATCATCGCCGGCCCAACTGCCCTGGGTGAAGGTCGCAAGTAGCCAAGGAAAAAAGAGTCGTTTCATGGTTGAGCCTCATGCGGTTGGCCTTGGGTGGCTTTCAAACGGGCCAGGGTTCTGGGGGAATCCGGATACACGTCGATGTATTCCAGCCGGGGCCGATAGTTTTTGAT
>CAZNMP010000468.1:0-2436 GCA_964573875.1 uncultured Planctomycetaceae bacterium
ACCTGCCCTTGCGAATAGAGGAACGAAGCCAGGCCGTTTTCGACTTCCTGGTTGGCCACGAGGACTTTGTTGCGATAATTCCAAACGAGGCTCTGGAATTGGGCGTCTTGCCCTCGGATGGCGTTTAAGTTGCGGCCGTAGTTCAAAACGTCCCAACGCATGGAAGGTCCGATGCCGCCGGTGAATGATTCGGGACGGTCGAGGTCGGTGAAGCGGCTCGATTCGACGCCGATCGAACCGACGATGGAAAGTTGCGGATAAAGCTGGGCCGTGGCGATGCCGATTTGCTCGCCTTGGGCCGCGAGAAGACGTTCGGCGCGTCGGAGGTCGGGCCTGCGTCGCAGCAGGTCGGCCGGAATGCCGACGGCCACGGAAATCGGCGCGGTGGGAAGCGGTTTCGCTTCTAGCTTGGCTTCGAGTGCTTCGGGTGGAGTGCCCAGCAAAATGCATAGCTGATTGCTCGACTGACGCATCGAAATTTCCAACGGCGGGATTAAGGCTTCGGTTTCGGCCAGGTTGGCTTCGGCCTGTTGAACGTCGAGGTTTGTTACGACGCCGTCGCGGAAACGGATTTTGGTCAGATCGAGCGTATCTTGCTGGAGTTTGACGTTTTTGCGAGCGAGAGATAATTGCGATTGATACGTTCGGATTTGGGCGTAGCTGCGAGCGACGTCGGCCACAAGGAGGACCAAGGCGGCGTCATAATCTTCGATCGAGGCATCGAGCCGGTCGTCGGCCGCCGCCACGGAACGGCGCAACCGTCCCCAGAAATCGAGTTCCCAGGCGAGATTGAATCCACCGTCCCAAAGGTCGTAGTATTGTTGCGCGGCGGCCTGATTGGCGACGGTTTTGCTAATGGCGTTGCGCGAATAGTCGGCATAGGCTTGTTGTTGCTGGGGGAAGAGATTGCCCACGGCGATGCCGCGTTGGGCTCGGGCGACCATGATGCGGCAACCGGCTTCTTTGAGCGTTAGATTTTCTTGATACGCGGTTTGGACAAGGTCGTTCAACACGGGATCGTTGAAAACTTGCCACCAAGCGCTATCGTTGGGATCGGTGCTTTGGATGCGAGCGTCGCCGGTTTTGATCCAGTCGGGCGCGGTCGGCGCATGGGGAGGGCAATAGTTGGGCCCTACCTTGAATCCATTGTGCATCCATTCGCGCGTGCTGGTGCATCCGCACGTCAGCAGAACGAGCAGCACAAGACTGGTGAGAGTCCCTCCCCGCATATTCGCTCCTCCTGAACGCATCAAGTTGCCGTCATGGCAGGGAGGATGCTTTTTGGTGGTCGGCACGATTTCGACTAGGCAAGCTGGGTAAGGGTGGTTGCCCGTGCAGGGACAATAACGACACTACCCGCCAAAAAAGCGACTATATTGGACCACAAGATCCCCCTATAGTCGATATTATCGACAAAGTTTACCTAATCCATAAACCTTCTTTACAGCTTGCTGCCGTCGATGGGTTGGTTGTCGTTGCGGCAGCCGAGATAGCTGAGGGTGGGCATGTCGATCGAGTAGCTGATCGAGCGGACGGAGCCGTCGCAGAGGGCTGCGTTGAAGCCGGCGGCGTGGGCGCTGCCGTAGCTGACGGCGCAGGAATAGCTCGGCTGATCTTGGCGCGGCGGGTAGGCCGAAAAGGTCCAGCGGTAGTTGTCGTTGTCGTAGCCGGCGTACATGTTTTCGTTGTCGCCGCCGTCGAGGCCGGTGGTGTAGCAGTCGGGGTTGACATACTTTTCGCCCAGCAGAAGCGTGTTGCTCGTGCCGTCGCGAATTTCGGCCATCGACGTTTGGCTGCGCTCGAACATCACGCCGTCGAAGTCGGAACTTGGGCTCCACGTGAAGCTGGATTCGCCGCTCAAACTGGTCGGGCCGGCTTTATGACCGTCGGTCTTGTTGCCGGCGTTGGCGGCGTAGTCGGTGTGGGCCAGCACGTTGTTGCTTGCCGGGTTCGAGACGCCGCCAGCGTTGTAGGCGACGAACGTGCCGCCGTCGTAGGCGTTGGGATACAGGACGGCGGGGCGACGGCTTGGGCAATTCGTCATGGCCAACGGCGTGTGCGTGAGCGCAATCACGGCCGCTTGTTTGGCCGTATCGTTTTGGCCTGTGCCGAGATCATGCAGGGCTTGTTGTTCGCAGTAGGGCAGGATGTTGTAGATCCAGCCGCCGGGCTGGCTTTTGCCGAAGCCGCGATCGGGATCGCCGACCCAGAAAAAGCCCCAGCCGCCGGTCGGGAGGAAGCCGTTGGCTTGCTCATGGTTGAGCGCGCCCAAGGCCATTTGCTTCAGGTTGTTGCTGCATTGCAGACGGCGCGCTGCCTCTCGCGCCGATTGCACGGCCGGCAGCAGCAGCGAGATCAAAATGCCGATGATCGTGATGACGACCAGGAGTTCGACCAGAGTAAATGCGGATTTGAGCCGATGAATTTTGGATGGTG
>CAZNMP010000469.1:0-1959 GCA_964573875.1 uncultured Planctomycetaceae bacterium
GTCGATGAATTAGAGCGACAGATTCGTCGGATTGTAGATCGTGCTCTTCGAGATGTACGTGAAGATTTCGACTGCTTCTTCGGAAAAGAAAACGGGTAAGGAAAAATGTCAGGAACCGTTATTGACTCAAAGAGCGAAAGGACGAAAACGCGAACGAGGAAGGTTGCGGCGTTGCGTCAACCGCAGGCAACCTTTCGGTTGCGACGATTGGGAGCAGCGGATGGAAAAACGGTTCCTGTTTTCTCCCCTGACACCTTTTCTCCTCCAAGTTACTACCAAACTAAACGAGGACGCAATGGGCTATATTGCCTGGTTGTCGTGTAGATGCGTTGACCAACAGAAACGGCGAATGGACATTGTATGGTGGGTGGGAATCATCTTCCTAATGTTTTTGACGGGTTGTAAACAAGAAATGCCAGCCCCTAAAGAAGATGGTGCCATGCCCCGCAAAGACGTTCCGAAGTTCTTTCTAGTCACCCCACATGATGGTGATATATCGAACATAGCCATTTATGAAATTGATGATCCAGATGAAGTGGAGAAGATAGACGATTGGACTCGGTTGCATGTCGATCGTGACAGTAATCCACACACGGCAAGAGGTCTTGTGTTGTTGTGGTGGCATGAAGAATTGCTACGTTTTAACGAACACGGCAAACTTGTGTCTTCTGATGACTTGGCTGGCCGTCATGTCATTCGTGGGGTCGATCTCATGACGTTGAGGGAAATGTTTCGTAAACATGGCAAGCGTGTAGATACAGTGCCAGGCAGAAAACCGCCGAAGAAGCCAGAACAGCCACATCAACAGGCATGGATAGAAAATGAAGGGACCTGAGCGAGAAAGGGAGCAGAACTGCTCAGTAGAAATCGCTAACCGCCGCTACGTTGCTGCGGGCACGGTGCCCAAGGCGTTGGTCTTTCTCTATTCTACGAAGGATGGCCAGCGTCGGATCATCAATCACGGCAGCCCGGCAACGATTGACTTCGCCAGTTTCTCGCCCGACTCAAAACGATTAGCCACCTATGCGGCCAACTACGCAAAGGAAATCAAAATCTGGAAGCTGCCGGCGGAGACCGCAGAATCAAAGCCTGACAAATCCACAGCAACGAAAGAAGCGGCGAAGTAATGGCCACGGCCAAAGCCGCATACGGCGTCTCATCCGCCGCTTCTGCTGATGCTGTCCATCGAACAGAAAACCAAGATTCATGAACACTTACAGGTGGCGTAACTGACCGAATTGGAAACGACATTGAGGGGCACTCAAGCGAAGCGGAGCTTCGGGGTTGGGCGTTCCCAAGCTGGAGCTTGGGCACGAGTGGCAAATGCATACACAACAGATTATTGGCAGCCTAGATATCAATAGAATCCGTATTTTATCTTCCGCGCGACCCTTCATATCCGACTATATCTATACCTTTGCATTGCCCAAAAAACCGTTCAGACTCTGCCTTTCCAGCATTTGGCGCGTAGTGATCTGAAGCGATTGCGAGGCGGCTGAAACGATTGCTTTCGACAACGGATCGAATTAGGATCGGGATTCGATTCCCCGATGTGCATTAAGCTATTGAATTGTTGTAGTCCGGCGTTAGTTACCTTGGAGCCCTCAACATCTATTTTCTGTAAGTTGATGGATCCCTTGAGGGGTTGCAGTCCGGCGTCGGTGATTTGCGTGCCTTTGAGCCCGAGTTTTTGCAGGTGGGGCAATCCCAGGAGATGCCTAAGCCCGGCATCGGTAATCTTCGCGGCCCCCAATTCCAAGTCTCGCAACTGCGTCAATCCTTCCAGATGCGCCAGTCCGGCGTCGGTGACCTTTGTGCCATCGAGGTCCAATTCCTCCAACCGGGTCAGTCTCTTGAGGTGTTCCAGTCCGACATCGGTCACTTGGGTGCCTTCAAGCTCTAATTCTCGCAACTGCGTCAATCCTTCCAGATGCGCCAGTCCGGCGTCGGTGACCTTTG
>CAZNMP010000469.1:2059-2416 GCA_964573875.1 uncultured Planctomycetaceae bacterium
TGCCATCGAGGTCCAATTCCTCCAACCGGGTCAGTCTCTTGAGGTGTTCCAGCCCGGCATCGGTAATCTTCGTCTTGCTGAGGTCCACTCCGATTACGGGTTTTCCAGGGCTCTTTGCATCAATCGTTATTTGGCCGCCCCACCGTTCAATTTCGGTGATTGCCGCGGCTTGTTCCACATTGTCGAAAGGCATGAGGCCGGGAGCGGCAAGGCCGGCGACCAGTGAAAGCATCGGAATAAACAATGCAAGTTGGCACAAGATACGCCTCCTTGTCTGGATTAAATGTCGCAAGAAATGGTACGTTATTGATACCGACATTGCCAATGTTCAAGATTCAACCGCAAACACGGCTGTTT
>CAZNMP010000470.1:0-2404 GCA_964573875.1 uncultured Planctomycetaceae bacterium
TATTCCCGGCCGTTTTAACATCACCATCGACCCGCTTGAACTTGCCAAAAACGTCTTTTGCGAAGTCAAGCCGGAATATGCCAAAAACGTCAAACCCGGCGATGTGATCGTCGGCGGACAGAACTTTGGCTGCGGTTCATCACGTGAGCACGCGCCGATTGCCATCAAAGGCTCGGGCGCCAAATGCGTCATCGCGCCCTCGTTTGCGCGCATCTTTTTCCGCAACGCCATCAACATTGGCCTGCCGATTTTGGAATGCCCCGAAGCCGTTGCCGGGATCAGCGAAGGCGACGAGGTGGATGTTGACCTGGCGAGCGGCCAGATCCGCAACCTGACCAGCGGACAGAGCTTTCAGGCGCGGCCCCTGCCCAGCTTTGTGCTGAAAATCGCCGAGGCGGGCGGGATTGTCAATTTCCTGAAAGAGCATGATATTCAGGAGCTAATGGTGGTCGAGTAGGCGGCTGGGTCTCGATACGGGCTACGCCCTACTCGACCACCGCCGCCGTATCGAGACCACACGAAAGGAATTTTATGATTTACAAAATTTGTCTTCTCCCCGGCGACGGCATCGGCCCCGAAGTGATCGACTGCGCTGAACAGGTCTTGCGCGCCCTGCCGCTGGAATTTGAATTTACCCGCGCCGATATCGGGTTCGGCGCTTATGAGCGACTTGGCACGCCATTGCCCGATGCCACGCTCGATGCCATCCGCAGCTCACACGCCGCGCTGTTCGGCGCGGTGACGACGCCACCCAACATCCCCGGCTATTTTTCCCCGGTTGTGCGGATGCGCCAAAAACTGGATTTGTATGCCAACCTGCGGCCAACCCGCTCGATCCCGCTCCGCTTCGCTTCGGGGACTTTTTCGCATTCATCCTCGCGGCCCGATATTGACCTAATCATCGTTCGCGAGAACACCGAAGGGTTGTACTCTGGTGTCGAGCGCCTCGAAGATGACGGCAACCGCGCCATCACCGAGCGCATCATCACCCGCAAAGGTTCCGAAAGGATCATTCGCAAGGCTTTTGACCTAGCGCGCCAGACGGGACGAAAGAAGGTGCATGTCGTCCACAAGGCCAATGTGCTGCGCCAGACCTGCGGCCTGTTCCGCAAAATCGCGCTCGAAATCGCGCCGCAATATCCAGACATTGAAATGCTTGAAATGCTGGTCGATACCTGCGCGGTGGAACTTGTCCGCGCGCCGGAGCAGTTCGAGGTGATAGTCACTACAAATCTGTTCGGCGACATTCTCAGCGACGAAGCCTGCATGTTTGTTGGCGGATTGGGCGTGGCAGCCTCGGGGAATATCGGAACCGAAGTGGCGGTGTTTGAACCAGTGCACGGCTCCGCGCCGCCGCTGGTTGGGACGGGCAAGGCCAATCCCACCGCTACTTTCCTGGCAACGGCCATGATGCTGGAACACCTCGGCGAAACGGAACAAGCCAGCCGCCTGCGCAACGCCGTCGAAGCCTGTATCGCTGACGGTCAGGTCACGCCCGATCTGGGCGGCTCGCTGACGACGAGCGGGATGACGGAGATGGTGATTGGGAGATTGGTAAATCGGTAACTTGGTAATTGGTAGGTTGGGAATCGGGAATCGTTATTCGGGAATTGGGAATTTGGCCCAAGTACCGATTTCCGAATCACGAATAACGAATGACGAAAGGAATTATCATGATTAAAGTCGGCTTTTTATTCACCCGTTTGCGAGTCGAAGAAAAATACCTGATCGACGAATTGGAAAAACGCCCCGGCGTGGAAGTGGTGCGCGTCAACGATGGCGAGCGCTTCTTTGATATCGCCCAGGCTCCCGAAAAGGTGGACGTGCTCTTCGAGCGTTCGATTTCCTATTCGCGCGGGGTTTACGTCTCAAAGATTTTCGAGGCGAACGGCGTGAAGGTGGTCAACACTCCTGAAGTGGCCGAACGCTGCGGCGACAAATACGTCACCAGCCAGATTTTGGTGCGCGAAGGTATCCCCACTCCCCGCGTTTACATGGCCTTCGACGAGGAAGCTGCCCTGCAGGCCGTTGAAGCGATGGGTTATCCGTGCGTGCTCAAGCCGGTGGTCGGTTCGTGGGGTCGCTTGCTCGCCAAAGTGGAGAATCGTCACACAGCCGAGTCGCTGATCGAGCACAAAGCAACGCTGGGCGTCAACCACCAGGTTTTTTACATCCAGGAATACATCAACAAACCGGGACGTGACATCCGCGCGTTTGTAATTGGCGAAGAGCCGATCTGCGCCATCTACCGCTCATCAGAAAACTGGATCACCAATACGGCGCGCGGCGGGCAGGCCAGCAATTGCCCGCTGACACCCGAACTCAGCGACATCTGTCGACGCACCGCCCAGGCCATCGGCGGCGGCCTGCTGGCCATTGACGTATTCGAGACCGAAAACGGCCT
>CAZNMP010000471.1:0-2390 GCA_964573875.1 uncultured Planctomycetaceae bacterium
TGGATCGGGCACATGCGGAGATCCGGCAGAAAGAAAAGATGCTGGGCATCGGCCAACTCGTGGCCGGCATCGCGCATCAAATCGCCAATCCGCTGGATGGCGTGCAGAATTGTCTTCGACGAATCGGCGAAGGCGTGAGCGACGATCCGCATTTGACCGAATACGTTCAGATGATGGGCGAGGCGTTGGACCGCATCGAGCGCACGGCAAAACGGGTGCAGGCGTTTGCCCGCCCCCGTGGCATTACATTGCAGAGCACGGATGTGAATCAGGCCATCGAGGCCACGCTCGAAATGCTGGGCTCGGCTCATGGGCGAAATATCAAGATTGAAAAAGAGCTGGGCGATGTTGCGCCGGTGCAGGGCGATCTGTATACGTTGCAGGAGGTGCTTTTCAATCTATGCACCAACGCGCTTCATGCAATGCCCGTGGGCGGCACGCTTACGTTGCGTTCGTTTGCGTTAGGCAGCAAGGACGAAGATCAGATGGGCTCGGTGGGGATCGACGTGAGCGACACGGGGGTCGGCATCCCGCGAGTCAACATGGAGCGAATTTTCGAGCCATTTTTCACAACCAGGGCCGCTTCCGGCGGCACAGGCTTAGGGCTTGGCCTTTGCCGGATGTTGATTTCCGAAATGGGCGGCCGGATCGAAGTCCGCAGCGCGTTGGGACAAGGGACGACGTTTACGGTGGTGTTGAATAGGATAGAAGTCAAGGCAACCGCAAAGCATTCTCCTTCATAATCACACCTTTCATGGCTTAGCGTACAAAGCTATAATTGACATGGCGGCGGCGATCCGTCGCGTATCGCGGAAAATCGTTTTTCGCGATGAAACGCACCGAATCGATATGTTGAAGGCGTCGGTAATGTCAACGCGGCGCATGCTTGGTTACGGACGAGGCTACATTCACTGTTTGGCATCTGACCGCGTGATTCCATGAACATCCTTGTCGTTGACGACGAAAAAATCAAACGCATTACGCTGGCCGACGATTTGGCCATGCAGGGCCACGAAGTGGTCACGGCGGCGGACGGCGAAGAAGCTCTGGAACGGCTCGCCGCGGGCCGTTTCGACGTGGTCGTCACCGATCTGAAGATGCCCAAGCTCGATGGGATCGAGCTCTTGAAGCGCATCAAACAAGGGGCGATGGCGGGCATTGAAGTCATCATGATGACCGCCTACGGCAGCATTCCCGTGGCAGTCGAGGCTGTGAAGTTGGGGGCATTTGATTTTCTGACGAAGCCCTTTCGCAACGAAGATATCTTTCCGCTGTTAGCGAGGATCGAGCGACAACGCGAACCGGCGACCGAGTTGCGTCAGCCATCTCCAGCAGCCACGGTTGATCTCGATTCGGTGATTATTGGGCGGTCGGCTGCTATCGAACGTGTGAAACGCATGGTCGAAATTTCGGCGAAGACCGACGCCAACGTGTTGCTATGTGGCGAGACAGGCGTGGGCAAGGATCTGTTGGCCACGACCATTCATCGCAACTCGTATCGGCACACCTTCCCCTACGTTAAAGTTGGATGCACGCTGTTTCCGCCGCAGTTGATCGAAAGCGAGTTGTACGGGCACGAAAAAGGCTCGTTTACCGGGGCCGAACAACAACGTAAAGGCCGTTTCGACTTGGCCGAGGGCGGAACGCTTTATCTCGATGACGTTGATGACATTCCACTGGAGCAACAGGCTAAATTGCTCCGGGCAATCGAGGAGAAAGTGTTCGAGCGCGTAGGCGGCGCTACCATTATCAAGGCCGACGTGCGCATCGTGGCTTCGACCAAGCGGAATCTGCTGGAAAAAATCGCCGAGGGCACGTTTCGCGAGGATCTTTACTACCGGCTCGATGTCTTGCGAATCAGTGTTCCGCCGTTGCGCGAACGGTTGGAAGACGTGCCGCTTTTGGCCGAACATCTGCTCAAGCGGATTGCCGCGGGGCGATCCTGCGAGATTGATTCCGACGCGCTCGAATTGCTCTCTCGGCACGACTGGCCGGGCAATGTGCGCGAGCTTTATCATACGCTGGAACGTGTCTATTTGATCAGCGGCGGGCATTTAACAGCCGAAATCTTCAGAAACGAGATCGGCGGGCCCGACCCGAACCAACGATTACCGATCGGCGGTTTTCAGGCGGCCATTGACCATGCCGAACAGCAGTTGCTGCAAGAGGCCTTGCGAAACTCGGGCGGCAATAAAACGGCGGCAGCGGCTGCCTTGGGCATGAAGGCTTCAACGTTCCGTGACAAGCTGGCGAAGCACGGATTGGGATAATTAGGAGGGCCGATCAGTTTTCAGTAGGGCAGGTCGAGTGAAGCGATTGCCCGCCTTGAATTCTTATCGGGTAGGAGGGGGCGTTGCCGCCCCCGTCCTCCCACACGACCGTGCGTACGG
>CAZNMP010000472.1:0-2358 GCA_964573875.1 uncultured Planctomycetaceae bacterium
GTCGCAGGCATGATTCCCACCTTCATCTCCAATGCCGAAGGTTCGGCCGTCAATAAGGCCATCAGCGGCGTGGTGATCGGAGGGCAAACGCTGTCGTTGCTGCTCACTTTGCTAGCCACCCCCGTGGCATATTCGCTGTTCGACGACCTTAGCATCTGGTTTTCCCAGCTTTTTATCCGAAAGCCCGCTTCCCAGCTTGCCGAAACTGCCAATCATGACGATTCTTGGCCATCGTTTGAAGCGGATGCGGATACATAAATCGAAAAATGGGCGGAATAGCAAGAGAATAACGATTATTCCTAATGTTCCGGCCCCGCCTCGCCGATTTTCTACCATGCGAAGTGTTCTGAAGCCAACGTGTGGAAGGCCACAAGCATGTCCTGGGGTAAAAAAACAATCGCCGGTTTTGTTCTTCTGGGTGGCATTTTATTGCTGACTGCCCCCGGTTGCGCATTGCATCGCACCGATCGCGGGCTGGTTTTAAGCAGCCAATGGTCGTTGGAAATGAATCGAACGCCCTGGCTGGCGTTTCGTGCCAACAAGGATTCCGGCAACAATTCGAGCGAGGAAAAGCCCGAATTGGCGAAGCAGGCGACGGCTAAATCGCTGGATCGCCCGATGACTTCGCAAGAATGGGCCTCAAGTCGGCCGGAGCTGCTTCCCTGGCGAAACCGCCTACGCGAGCATCGCCTGGCTTCACGTCTTTTCAACCGGCAAAAAGAAGTGAAGGAAAAAGAGCCGGCTGGCAATACTGCGGAGAGTATTGCCGCCAAAAAAACCCAAATGCCTCAAGCCGTGCCTGCTTTGCCAATGCCGATTCAGCAGCCCGCGCCTGCTGCTGTAACTACATCGCCTGCTACAGTAGCCGCGCAGCCTACTGCTCCTGTAACCACGGCCGAATTCGAGGCCGACGCGTTGCAAGCTCCCCCGGCGCAAGAATGCGAACTGCAAATTCCCGATCAAGCCGGTTCGCTGCCCGAGATAAACCGCCCAGATTTGGTCGTAGACTAAAGCTTGCGGCGATTTCTCACTTATCTTGTTTATTGGTAGTATTCCGAGTTGTTCGGATAGATCGCACCGGTCGAAGGATCATACTGCCATCCGCCAAGATTACCGACCACGGCCGTCGGCTTCTGACCTTGCACGGCCACTTCCACGACGTTTTTGCTCCCATCAAAGGGGTTTACGGGCGATTCAAGCAGATAAGGCCCCAAGGGGTAATCGGTTTTCGACGTGCCGATTTCCCCCGCGGCGTTCGTCGATTTCGTGAGTTGCGGCAGTGCGTTATCCTGAATCGTGGGATACTGGTTGAGATGCTGCGCGCGATAAATTTCAATCTGCGATTCCAACACGTGCAAACTATGAGTCATCGAACTTGTCTTGGCGTCTTCCGTGGTGTTCAAAAACCTCGGCAAAATAGTCCCGGCCAAGATAGCCATGATGACCACCACGATCAACACTTCGATCAGTGTGAATCCCGCCCGATGCTGATGTGGTGTCATGCAAACTGCCCTTCGCGCAATGGCAACCTCCGCCCAAGCCCTCGAACTTCGTAAAACTACGAGCGATAGCCAAGGGGGGGTACACCCAAATCTAGCACGAAAAGAAACCGCTTTGGCCTACAGCGATGAATATCCGCCGATGGAATAACGACTTGCAGCCTGCTGTTCGGCCGTAAATCAATCTTGCCTTGGACCATTGGGGCAGTATATCCGGTTTATAAGGGGAAATTCAGTCTGCATTTCTTATTAAAATGTAGGGTGGGTCAAGCAAACCGATGTTCTGGCGGGGGCTCCGGCTGCGGCAATTCGGCTCCGCTTTCTTACAGCGTGTTAAACAACGGTTGATCGGTTTGCGCAGCCCCACCAAAAGTTTGTGCGACCTTACCCTGTCCTGTATTGAGAAATGCGGACTACAGTTCGCGTCCCCGCCGGTTAGGTGGATTGTTAAGCAGTGCTTATGATTCTACAATGCCTTTATGAGCGAAATACATGAGGAGTGCGGCGTCGTCGCTGTCTATCATCTGCCGGGCAAAGGGGTTAGCCCATTATGTCCCGAGCAAGGGCCCGAGGAAATTTCCCGGCTCGTCCCGCGTATGCTTCTGGATATCCAGAACCGCGGCCAGCTTGCCGCCGGGATTACAACCTATAACCCTCACCGCAACCAGTTGATCGACACCTACAAGGATGTGGGGGGCGTCAGCGAGGTCTTTCGTCTCAGCCACCGGGGCAAATACGAAAGCTTGATGGAGGAATATGCCGGCCGGGCGGCCATTGGCCATGTACGCTATGCCACGTGCGGCCAAGATGACCGCAGCTACGCCCAGCCGTTCGAGCGGCATCATATCAAGAAGCACAA
>CAZNMP010000473.1:0-2329 GCA_964573875.1 uncultured Planctomycetaceae bacterium
CGAATTTCGTGCGCATCATCGTGGCGTAATTCACAGCCTGGATGGCGTCGGAAAGATACCCGGATCCGTTGCTGTTGAGGAACTTCAACGCCATGATCGAGCAATTGGCAACGCTCGTGATAATGCCTGACACGTGCGTGCCGTGCCCGTTGTCGTCCATGGGCGTGCTGTCACGGTTCGAGAAATCGTAGCCGTGTACGTCATCCACGAAGCCGTTTCCGTCGTCGTCGATGTTGTTGCCGGCGATTTCACCCGGATTGGTCCAGATATAATCGTCCAATACCACGTTGTTGTAGTCGACGCCGGTGTCGATGACCGCCACGACCACGCTGGTGCTTCCGGCGGTAATCGACGATGCGGCGTTTGAGTCGATCCTATTCAGGGCATACGTACTGGTTGTTCCTGTAGTGGTGCCCGTATTGGCTTCGTGATAAGCGTCTTGTTCGTAAAAGGCGATGGCCGTAATGCTTTCAAAACAGCTTTGCACTTGCTGCAACGATGCGCCGGAACTTCGGACCAGCACCATGCCGGTCAGTCCGAGACCTTCGAGAACATCAAATTCAATGCCATGCCCCGTGACCAGCGTCAGCGTATCGGCAACGGAGGAGATGCCCGACAGGCTGCTTGTGTCGAACCGAACGATCCAGTCGTAGACGTTCGATGTTGCTGTTGCAACGGAATCCGAGGTATTCGATAGGATCGTGTTGTCCGCCGTCCATGTAGCCGCGCCGGCGTGCTCGGTTTCGTCGTTCGAAACGACCTCGAACCAGTTGACAGCCGACAGCAGATGACGAGCTTCAAGCGGTTCGATGTGCAGCGGCCGGTGACGAACCAGCGAACGCGCCTTCGCCGATTCACCGGATCGCCAATCACAGCGATCGAATACTTTCGTGAATTCCCACGACAATCTACCACGAAGGCCGGACGAGCCGGCATTGTGCTTAGGACCGCGCATGGTGCAAACCTTGTTGTGTAATCAAGTAGCGCGTCGCCGTTCGACGACAAATCAATGCTCAATGACAAGACTCAAAGAAAAGAGGCAAACCGACAAGTTTTTCTATTCTGGATATAGAAAGGTGTGTCAAAAAGCATGTACTGTCAAACGAGGACGCGAAATTCTGGAAAACACTGTTTTGTGCGTGGCAATTTCACTTCTTATGTTGTTTTTTGTCAACCTGAAAAGGTCTATTCATGTCGAAATTGCCAATAATCCATCTTGAACCGGCAACATGGCGATCGAGGCCGAACCAGTCGGCCCCGCCGAATAGCACATGGACGGTGTGAAACCCCATAAATGGGCCTTTCCTCGCAATTTCTTGCCCTTTCGCGGCTCGTAAGCGGATGTTAAAATCGAAGCATTATCTGAAGCCCCTGAACTTCCTGTTTTTTAGAACTTCGCCATGCTTACCGACAACATCCTGGACCTGATCGGCAACACGCCATTAATACGTTTGAAAGGCGAAAATGTTTGCGCCAAGGCGGAATTTCTTAATCCGGGCGGAAGCATCAAGGATCGCGTCGCCCTCGCCATGCTCGAAGGCGCTGAGCGCGACGGCCGCCTGCGGCCCGATTCGATCATCGTCGAGCCGACGAGCGGCAACACCGGCATCGGCGTGGCTTTGATCGGCCGCCTGAAAGGCTACAAGGTGCGGATCGTCATGCCGCAAGGGATGAGCGAAGAGCGGAAGAAAATTATCAGGGCGTTGGGGGCCGACTTGATTCTGACGCCCGACGAAGAAAGCATCGGCGGCGCGGTGCGGCGCGTTCAGGAATTGGCCGCTGAAGATCCACGCGTTTTCGTGCCGCAACAATTCGAGAATCCCGACAATCCCCGCTGTCATTACGAAGGCACAGCCCGCGAGTTGTGGCGCCAAACCAGCGGCGATGTGGCCTGCTTCGTCGCCGGCGTCGGCAGCGGCGGCACGCTTCAAGGGGTCGGCAAATTCTTAAAAGAACACAATCCGAAGGCGCATATCATCGCCGTCGAACCGAAAAACGTTTCCGCCCTATTGGGCCACGAGCCCGGCTTGCACCAGATTCAAGGCATCGGCGATGGCTTCATTCCCGCCGTGCTC
The DNA here is from genome assembly GCA_964573875.1 of uncultured Planctomycetaceae bacterium. Lineage (GTDB taxonomy): Bacteria > Planctomycetota > Planctomycetia > Pirellulales > Thermoguttaceae > CAYWGR01. The sequence continues at coordinate 2,076 of CAZNMP010000473.1, forward strand.
GACGTGCGCCTCGTCGACCATGTGCTCGAAGTCAGCGATGAAGACGCCATCGAGACCACTCGGCAGTTGGGCCGCGATTGCGGCTTGCTGGTCGGCATCTCCTCGGGGGCCAATGTCTGGGCCGCCCGCCAGATGGCCCGCCGGATCGAAGGCCCCATCGTCACGGTGCTCGCCGATCGCGCGGAACGCTACTTCAGCACGGCGCTGCTCTAAACCCGGGGATTTGCTATGGATCCTTCCTCGCTGCCGACCGT
>CAZNMP010000474.1:0-2327 GCA_964573875.1 uncultured Planctomycetaceae bacterium
ATTTTCATGTTGAAGTCTGCGCGCGGCAAGGCATTTTTGTTGAGCAGGGTAAGCATGGGAGTTTATACTAGGCGAATAGTCGTGGATCTCCACGACTTCAAGGAGTGGCTCGTGGCTGTATGGAGGATGGCAATTAACCGGGCGGAAGGAAGAACGCTCTATAACGAGGTTCCCGTTGTTATCGGTGGCATGAATCTTGCCGATACAACCATTTGACCGTTCACAGCGTAGATCGCATTAGGAAGACTCGGTTCACTGCTGTTCGAGCGCGGTTGGTAAGTCATTCAACAAGAGACAGCTATGGATTTCCGCAAAGTGCTGGCGCTCCGGGGCCCCAATCTATGGGCGAATTTCCCGGTTTTGGAAGCTTGGGTCGATCTCGGCGAACTCGATAAGCCCTCGACGGATTTCCCGGGGTTCGCGGATCGTTTGATCGACTGGATGCCCAGCATGATCGAGCATCGCTGTAGCATCGGCGAACGGGGCGGCTTCTTCCAACGCCTCCACACCGGCACCTATCCCGGCCATATCCTCGAACACGTCACCCTTGAACTCCAAACCTTGGCCGGCACCGAAGTCGGTTTCGGCAAAGCGCGCGAAACCACCGAGCCCGGCGTTTACAAGGTTATTATCGAATACATTGAAGAAACCTTGGGCCGCGCTTGCCTCGACACCGCCCATGAGCTGGTCATGTCGGCTATTTTTGATCGGCCCTTTAATGTTGCTCAAGAAATCGAGCGACTCCGCGACCTTGCCCAGCAAGTCTGCCTCGGCCCCAGCACGCGGTCCATCGTCACGGCGGCACAAGCCCGCAACATCCCCTTCCGCCGCCTCAACACCGAAAGTTTGGTGCTTTTCGGTCATGGCCGGAAGCAACGCCGTATCCAGGCCGCCGAAACCGACCGCACCAGCGCCATTGCCGAAGCGATCGCCCAAGACAAGGAAATGACTCGGTTGCTGCTTCGCAGCGTCGGTGTGGCCACGCCCTCGGGCCGGCCGGTGAAAGACGCCGACGATGCCTGGTCCGCCGCCTGTGACATCGGCGTGCCGGTCGTCGTCAAACCGCAAGACGGCAATCAAGGCCGCGGCGTCGCGACAAACCTGACCACACGCGAGCAGATTTCCATTGCCTATGAGGCTGCCCGAAAGGAAAGCCCCGCCGTGCTGGTCGAAAAGTTCGCCCCAGGACACGACTACCGTCTCTTGGTCGTCGGCGACCGCGTAGTGGCAGCCGCCCGACGTGAGCCTGCTCATGTTCTAGGCGACGGCATTCATACCGTTACGCAGTTGGTGGAACAGGCCAACGCCGATCCGCGCCGCGGCGAACATCACGCCACCGTGCTCAGCAAAATCAAACTCGACGCCATCGCCTTGGCCGTGCTTTCCGATCAAGGGCTGACGCCCTCTTCCGTGCCGGCTGCCGGCGCAATGGTTTTGATCCGCCGCAACGCCAACCTTAGCACCGGCGGCACCGCCATCGACGTGACCGAGCGGGTCCACCCGGCCGTCGCGGCTTGCGCCGTCGATGCCGCGAAGATCATCGGGCTCGACATCGCCGGCATCGACGTGGTCGCTCAAGACATTTCGCGCCCCTTAAACGAACAAGGCGGCGTCATCGTCGAAGTGAATGCCGCGCCTGGCCTGCGGATGCACTTAGAGCCCTCGGTGGGCATTTCACGACCCGTCAGCGAAGCCATCATCAGCATGTTGTTCCCCGAGGGAGACAACGGACGCATTCCCATTGTCACCGTGACGGGCGTCAACGGCAAAACAACCACAACCCGATTCATTGCGCATATTCTCCGCGGCGCTGCCCCGAACGTCGGCATGACTTGCACCGACGGGATTTTCATCAACGACCGCCGTATCGACAGCGGCGACTGTAGCGGCCCCCAAAGCGCTCGCTGCGTGTTGATGAACCCAAGCGTGGATATGGCCGTCTTCGAAACCGCACGCGGCGGCATCCTACGCGAAGGACTTGCTTTCGACTTCTGCGACGTGGCCGTCGTAACCAATATCGGGGAAGGCGACCATCTCGGAATCGCCGACATCAATACGCCCGAAGAATTGGCCAAAGTCAAACGTTGCATCGTCGAAGCTCTCACGCCCAGCGGCCATGCCGTCTTGAACGCCAACGATCCGCTGGTCGTCGAAATGGCGGCCCATAGCCCCGGACAAGTGATTTTCTTCGCCACAAGCCCCGATCATCCGGTCGTCATGCGGCATCGCAGCGTCGGCGGCCGTGCCATTTTCGTCCGCGACCATCAAGTCGTCGTCGCCGAGGGCGACCGCGAAGCCGTGGAGCGCCTCCTGCCGCTCGTCTACGA
>CAZNMP010000475.1:0-2322 GCA_964573875.1 uncultured Planctomycetaceae bacterium
GCTTTGAAAGCACGCGATCCCGCGAAGGCCTACGATCTGTTCCGACAGGCCGCCGCGCATGTAAACGAACTCGATCCGGTCACCGCACAACGGTTGCAAGACCACCTGCAATTGTTGTCGGCCAAGCCGGGTCGTCAGCAACAACAGCCGCAAGCAGGGCAACCGTCGATGGTGGACGAGACGGCCGCCAAGCAGCAAGTGCTGATTCGGCAGGTCGCCGCTGATTTGGCCCATGCCGAATCGAACGCCCGGGCCATGCGTGAAACCAATCCCAAGGGCTCCTTGGCCATGTTGCAAGAAGCCCGCAAGAAAGTCGAAGCATCGGGCCTGGATAGCACGACCCGCGACCAGTTGCTCAAGCGCGTGGATCGTTCGATCGGTGAAACCAAGCAGTTCATCGAACAGAACTATCCGCAAATCGAATTGGCCGATAAGAACGCCCGCATCCATCAGGAAGTGGATCGCGAGCGTCGCATGAAGGTCGAAATCGGCGAAAAACTGGCCCTGAAGATCGACGAGTTCAACCGCCTGATGGACCAGCAGGAATATGAAAAGGCTCAAGTCGTGGCCAAGCAGGCCGCCGAGCTTGATCCCAACAATCCCGTGGTCACGCAAATTCAGTGGCAGGCGAAGTTCGTCCGCCGCTTCATGACCAATAAGGATATCTCGGACGCCAAGGAACAAGGCTTTGTTGACGTCCTTAACGAAGTGGACCACTCTGCGATTCCGTTCCCCGGCGATAAGACCCCGCTGGTATTCCCGGAGGCCAAGGATTGGAAGAATCTTTCGGCCACCCGCAGCAAACTGGCGCGTGAAGGCCGTCGTCAGCGTTCGGAACGCGAGATGGATATCGAAAAGAAGCTGCGGACGCCAGTTTCGTTGCAGTTCACCAATGCCCCCTTGAGCAAAGTGCTTGAAAACCTGGCCAAGTTAGCCGAGGTGAACTTGCACCTTGATCCTCAGGGATTGGCCGAGGAAGGCGTGACCACGGATACGCCGGTCACGATCGAGTTGCGCAACGAGATCATGCTGAAGAGCGCCTTGAATCTGATCCTCGAACCCTTGCATCTCAGCTATGTGATCAAGGACGAGGTGTTGAAAGTTACGAGCGAGCAATTGCGCGACGGACAAGTCTATCGTGTAACGTATAACGTGGCCGACTTGGTCGTGCCGATTCCGAACTTCGTGCCGAGCCCCTCGATGGGTCTGCAAGGCGCGTTGAACGGCGCCATGAACTCGGCGGGCTTCGGCGGCGGCGTACCGTTCGGTTCCGCAACCACCACGCCGATGGCCGTGGTTGCCAGCCACGACGGCAAGGGCAGCAGCGCGAACGTCAATCCGGCCGTGATGGCCAATATGAGCGGCACACCCGGCACGGGCGCCCTTGCCGGACCGAAGAATATGCCCTTGGGACAAGGCCCCGGTGGTCTTGGCGGCGGCGCGCAAGCCGACTTCGATAGCTTGATTGACCTGATCACCTCGACCGTCAAGCCGACCACCTGGGACGCCGTCGGCGGTCCGGGCTCGATCGCTCCCTTCGAAACGAACTTGAGCATCGTCGTGAGCCAAACTCAGGACGTTCACGAGGAAATCAACGATCTGCTCCAGCAGTTGCGACGCTTGCAAGACCTGCAGGTCACGATCGAAGTCCGCTTCATTACGCTCAACGACAACTTCTTCGAGCGAATCGGCATCAGCTTCGACTTCGATGTGGGCAGCAATGTCCTGGGCAAGGGTCTGAAGGTCGCCAGCCAAGCCGGCAAGTCGATCAACAGCTCAAGCACCAGCTATGCCAGCAGCCGCACGTCGGTGGTCGGTTTGCAAACGCCGACGACCTTCAGTTCGGACTTGGACATCCCCTTCACGCAGAACAGCTACGCCTTGGCCGTGCCGCAATTCGGCGGTTTCGACGCGACGGCGGGCGCTTCGTTGGGCTTCGCAATTCTCAGCGATATCGAAGCATACTTCTTCGTCAATGCCGCCCAGGGCGACAAACGCAGCAATGTACTTCAAGCTCCGAAGGTCACGCTGTTCAACGGCCAACAGGCCTACGTGTCGGATACGTCGCAGAGCCCGTTCGTGATCAGCGTGATCCCCGTGGTGGGCGATTTCGCCGCGGCCCAACAGCCGGTCATCGTCGTGCTGTCGGAAGGCACGTTCATGACGGTCCAGGCCGTGATCTCGAACGACCGGCGATTCGTCCGGTTGACCGTGGTTCCGTTCTTCAGCACGATCGGCGACGTGAACACCTTCCAGTTCACCGGCTCGACCACGCCGACGACGGATTCCACACGTGAAGGTCTCCGAGCGTCTGCGAAGGAT
>CAZNMP010000476.1:0-2319 GCA_964573875.1 uncultured Planctomycetaceae bacterium
AAAATCACCGCCCGCATCAATCGCGTTACCGAGCAGTACAGGGCCAGCGAAGCGCTGGTGTTGCCGGTCGAAGCGCAGGCGGCCGATTTCGCGCCGACCATTCGGGCATGGCTGAAGGCCGCCGACATGCCGTTGTCTTTGAAGCTGCCCGAGGGGTTCATCCCTTCGTATTGCAAATGCAAACGGCCCGGCGTAATGCCGACGTAGTTGGCCGCGCCCTGCGAGGCATGGAGCAGCGTTTGGCCTTCGCCCACGGTGACACATTGTTCGACGGGCGCGAACGGCAGCAGATCGTGGAAACGCCACACGCCGCTGAAGCAATGCGGGTCGTTGCGCCGCGACCATTTCTCCTCGATATCGGTCAGCGAATGCGGAACTTCAAGCTGGTCCCAATCGTAGGCGACATCCAGTAAACTGCCACAACGATCGCAAGCGACGCGAATCTCGTCGATGGCATACGTGGCACGGCAGTCGGGCGAAATACACTGCTGATAAGCGGGGGCGGTTGTGGAAATCGGAGTATCCTCGAACAAGCGGACAACGATAGTGGTACAAGCCATTCAATCTAGGCAATAAATGCCGACCGATCAAGTGCCGTTACCGTCCAATCAGGGGGTCTTTCGGGCTTCCAAGAGTTTGGGCATCGGTTTGACAATCCCCGACGGCCTGTTTACAATAATAAGTCTATGAGGTTCTAGATTTGCCTACATAGTGCGTTTTACATGGAGAGCATGCGATGAAGAAGCCTGAGTTTGCCGCTTACAAGGAACAGCTTCTGACCCTTCGGGCAAGGCTTCGCGGGGATGTCAGCAAAATGGCCGACGCCGCCCTGAAAAAGAGCCGTAGCGAAGCGAACGGCGACCTTTCGAGCATGCCGATCCACATGGCCGACGTGGGAAGCGACAATTTCGAGCAGGAATTCACGCTCAGCCTGATGGAAAACGACGGCGGAACCCTGACGCAGATCGAAACGGCCCTCGAACGGATCGAAGAGGGCACCTACGGTCAGTGCGAAGAGTGCGGCGTTAAGATTCCGAAAAGTCGCTTGAACGCCATCCCCTTTGCAACGCTGTGCATTCACTGTGCCGAAGAGCAGGAACGACAGTCTTGAAACAAGCGGTCCCTTTTAGCCGCTACCTTGCGTTTTTCGCCGTCGCCTTAGGCGGCTGCGCTCTCGACCTCGCCACAAAAAGCTGGATGTTCGCCCATTTGGGCATGCCCGGCCCTGATGCTCAAACATGGTGGCTTTGGCCCGAGGTATTCGGCTTCCAAACCTCCCTGAACGAGGGGGCCTTGTTCGGCATGGGCCAGGGCTTCTCGCTTTTATTCGCTGCATTGTCGATGGGAGCAGCCGTGGCAATTCTGGTTTGGCTCTTCGCGGTGGGAGCCGCCCGTGATTGGCTGCTGACCATCGCCCTGGCCATTGTAATGATAGGCATACTGGGTAATTTATATGACCGCCTTGGCCTGCCCGGCTTGCTTTGGAACGGGGCTTTTCGAGGTCACAATCCCGGCGAGCCCGTCTACGCGGTCCGCGACTTCATTCTGGTCGTGATTTACGGCTGGCCCTGGCCCACCTTCAACTTGGCCGACGTTTCCTTGAACTGCGGCGCCGCCCTATTGATCTGCCACGCCCTGTTCGCCAAAGAACCCAAAGCGGAAATGGCGGAAAAACCGACGGAGCATTGAACCTTGGTCATTGAACCAAGAGATTTGCAAAGTCCCCTGGAACGAGAAAATGTCATCCTGAGCGGAGCGAAGGATCTCGTTGATACATAGATACTTAGCGATGGCCGACGAGATTCTTCGCTACGCTCAGAATGACAAAAATTGCAGCTTTGCAATCCTCTTGGTCATTGAACCTTGAACCTTGAACCTTCATAATGCTCAAAGTTCAATTTTCAATGGCCAATGCTCTTTGAGGTGTTACGCATGCCTCCGCAACCAACCGATTTGGAGCCGCGTCTTGCTTTGGCGGTCGAAGCCGCTCGGGAAGCCGGCCGTATCACGCTCGAATATTTCCGCCGCGAAGACCTTGATGTCGAGCTAAAGTGCGACGACACGCCCGTAACGGCAGCCGATCGCCGGGCAGAAGAACACCTGCGCAATCGCATCGCCGCGGCATTCCCCAACGACGCCATCCTCGGCGAGGAACTGCCCGAGCGAGAGGGCACCAGCGGTTTCCGTTGGATTCTCGACCCGATCGACGGCACGAAATCGTTCATCCACGGCGTTCCGCTCTACTCGACCCTGGTTGGCGTGGAATTTGAAAAGCAAAGCGTCCTGGGCGTCATCCACATTCCGGCCATGAACGAATCG
>CAZNMP010000477.1:0-2291 GCA_964573875.1 uncultured Planctomycetaceae bacterium
CAAGCCGAGCAGGGCAGTGAACCACCAGGAATGATACATGTCGAAGAAATCCAGATGCGTTATTATCCAGGCGGTTTTCTGAATGCCTTGAATCCCGAGAGCGCGATCAAAAACGAAAACGCCTGGATCGGATTGGAAGAAGATGCCGCGCCCTATCGCAAGATGGTCGTGCGGCAGATCTCCGGAGCCATCGCCCGGCGAATCGTTTGCGACCTACGGCCGGGCGAAACGCTCGCGCGAGGACAGAAACTTGGCATGATCAAACTGGGCTCGCGCACTGAACTGATTATTCCCGACAGCGAAGAATTGAAAATCGAAGTTGCCATCGGCCAGAAAATCATGGCTGGAACAACCGTGATGGCCCAATACCATACGAAACAGCAAGCCGATCATACTACGAATACTACGTCTTAACCCCTAACCATAGTTGTATGCGTCCCATTCGCACGATCGCCGTTTTTCCGACCCTGCTGACGCTGGGGAACCTGATTTGCGGGTTCTTTGCGATCGTCGTGGCGGCGCGGATCGAAAAGCCCGAGGCGCTCATAAGCGATAACTTCCTGCTCGATACGCGCAATGTGATGCAGAGCGGATGCCTGATTTTTCTCGCAATGGTATTCGACGGTTTGGACGGCTACGTTGCTCGTCTAACGCGGGCGTCGAGCGATTTCGGCGCGCAGTTGGACAGCCTGTGCGACGTGGTGAGTTTTGGCGTCGCTCCGGGTTTTTTGCTGGTCAAAATGTGTCCGCAATTCACCTACATGCACGATCAAGCGGTGTGGGTCATCGCGGCGGCGTTTGCGGCGTGCGCGGCGTTGCGGTTGGCGCGGTTCAACGTCGAAACCAACGATGACGACGATCATCTGTATTTTAGCGGATTGCCCAGCCCCGCGGCCGCGGCGGTCGTGGCCGGCTTCGCCATTGCGTTCTACACATTGCGTCAGAATCCCAGCGACATGCAAAACTGGGTTTCGGACTTGAAAAAATGGATCGACATGGCGCTGCAATACGTGTTGCCGTATTTCGGCCTCGCGGTGGCGTTGTTGATGGTTTCGCGGATTCGCTATCCCCACGTCACGAATCGCGTGTTGCGAGGCCACCGCAATTTCGGCCATGTGGTGTCGATTGTGTTTTTCTTCGTGGCGATCACGGTCGTGCGCGGCTACGCCATTCCCATCGCCGCGTGCGCGTTTGTGCTTAACGGCCCGATCCACGTCGCTTGGCGCAAATGGGTCGAGCGTCGTCCGCCCGAAGAACCGTTGTTTTAGGCCTGTGATTAGAAAGAGCGGAGTGAAAGATGTTTTCCGGAATTGTTGAAGCGTTGGGGACGGTTGTCGAACTGCGCGACGAGCCGCCGGGCTGCCGGCTGTTCGTCCGAGAGCCGAAGATCGCCGTGGATACGAATGTGGCCGATAGCATATCGGTGAACGGTTGCTGTTTGACGGTTGTTGAGCGGCAAGGCGACACGTTTGCGTTCCAAGCGGGCCCCGAAACGCTTGCCCGAACCAACTTGGGCGAACTGAAGCCCGGCAGCCGCGTGAATCTCGAGCGGGCGCTGGCGGTCAACCAGCGTTTGGGCGGCCATTTCGTCAGCGGACATATCGACGGCGTCGGCACGCTGTTGAAGCGAGACGATTCCGGCGAGTGGTCGACGTTCTGGTTTGCCGTTCCACGCGAGTTGGCCGTCCAGATGGCCTCGAAGGGCTCGATTGCCATCGATGGCGTCAGTTTGACCATCGTGGCCAGCGAACCCGACCGCTTCAGCATCGCCCTCATTCCCTATACGCTCGATGTGACCACGTTGGGTCGTTTGCAGCCGGGCGGCCGGGTAAATCTTGAAACCGATTTGCTGGCGAAATACGTGCAACGGCTGGTGGAATCCAAAGAATGGTAGATCACATTTCCGCTGACGCGGCCAACCGCCAGACGCTCTCGTTTCTTCTGAAGCGATTCGAGGAAACGGGCATTCGGCCGCATAATAAGTACGGCCAGAATTTTCTGATCGATCTGAATTTGCTCGATGTATTGCTCGAATCCGCGGCGCTGACGCGCGATGACGTCGTGCTCGAGATCGGCACGGGCACGGGCTCGCTTACGGCCCAAATGGCCAAACGGGCCGGAGCCGTGGTCACCGTCGAGATCGATCCGCCGCTCTACCAATTGGCCGGCGAGGAATTGCACAACTTCGACAATGTGGTGATGCTTCAAGTCGATGCCTTGAAAAATAAGAACAACCTGAATCCGGTTGTGTTGGAAGCCGTGACCGCGCAGTTGGCGGCCGCGCCGGGGCG
>CAZNMP010000478.1:0-2288 GCA_964573875.1 uncultured Planctomycetaceae bacterium
GCCGGACCGGTCGAGCCCCTGGGCCGGATTAGCCGCCCACGATGGCCCAATTCGTCCCGGTCAAATCCCATTTTGGCAATGGCCCAAGCAATGGTTCAAGTGAAAGGAATTTGGTTTTTGCTTTGGTTCGGCGCAAGTGATCGATGCGAAATGTGTAGTTGCTATTCTCAACGCTGACGCCCATCCAGACATTTTCTGGCCAATCGATTTGTGGGTTGATTTCTTCCAGTCTTTCAGCGCGCTTGGTCAAGACTTGGAAAGTATGTCAGTGGGCGCGGCGCATTACATCAAAAACCTTGAGAATAAAATCAACAGGCACATCCTTATGGAAAAGGTCGCTCATCGAATTGACAAAGATGACTTGTGGTTTCTTCCATTCGAGCGGCTTTTCGAGAGCATTTTCATGGAGAGTCAACCGAAACCCGTTTGTGTAATTCGGCTGTCCCATCGCCTGTAAACGTTTCGACATCCGTTCAGCATAACAATGTTTACATCCCGGACTGACTTTGGTGCAGCCGGTTAATGGGTTCCAGGTTGATTCTGTCCATTCAATGCTTGAGTTAGTAGCCATACTTTTTCCTCGCTCACCAATACCAATAAAAGTGCTCTTAAATTATACATCTTTTATAGATTAAATGTTCTAGTCAATATTAGGCAAAGTTGGCTGTACATTCGATAATCTTTGCGAGGCGCTTAAATTCAACTTTGGGAAGAAGCTTTGCGCTTCTGGAGAGCCTAAACGCATGAAGTCGATCTTCCTATAATCCTTAAATTTATCCCAATTGCTGCCAAGCAAGAAAGTCCTTTGGAATTTATCACCCTTAATAGGTTTGCCTATTAGCCAATAGGGTTTCCCCATCTCAGTTAGGTAATCAGAAAGCAGCTTGCCAGTTTTTTCGTAGATTCTTTTTATGTTTGTGGCAAACAGATAAATTAAAATTTCCATTCTGGGTCGCATTTTGGAAAAATAGCCGATTGTCTCAAAATCCGGAGCATCTCCAGAAGGATCAACGAATAACAAACCATATTCTTTTTCATCAACCGAAGAGACCAAAGTCGAAATTATGTCTTGATACATTCCAGAATAATATCGGACCCGATTTTTTGTCTCCCAGCAATTTTTCGATGAGTAATTTTTGACACACTGTTCAAGTTCCGATATGTTCGTCGCGTTTGACTCAATAAACTCAGCACGGTAAGGGATATTTACTTTTTCAGACTCTGCCACTGTGAGAAATACCAAAGGACTCCCAAGTAGTTTCCCACCTTGTATCAAATCCAAACCAGACCAAATAGGCGGCTTAAAAAGCACTTCTTTGGTTATTACATTTTCATTTGGTGTAAAGCCTTTGCCTGATGTGGCATCTATGTATCTATAATTTTGCCTAAAAGAAGGATGTTTTTTTAGAACTGCTTGGGTAATTTGGATATGCATATCCAAAATATTAGCAAAGGTTTCTATTTTGCGAGCGGTAAACTCACTGAAACCTACATCGTCAACTTTTGGCATTGTTCCCTCCCGCACAATTTCAAGCCTGCCCTACAAAATTATCAATCGCCCAGATAATCCCTCAAATGTCGGCTCCGGGTTGGATGCCGTAGCTTCCTGAGCGCCTTGGCTTCGATCTGGCGGATGCGCTCGCGCGTCACGTTGAAATAACGGCTGACTTCCTCGAGAGTGTGATCCTTGCCGTCGATCAGGCCGAAACGCAGTTCGAGCACCTGGCGTTCGCGTTCAGAGAGCGCCGCCAGCGCGTGTTGCACCTGTTCGCGCAGCATTTCGCGCGCGGCGGCGTCCATCGGTTCCAGCGCGTCATCGTCCTGGATGAAATCGCCAAGCTGCGACGAATCCTCGTCGCCGACGGGGCCTTCCAGTGAAACCGGCTCCTCCGCCGAACGCAGGATGCGGTAAACCTTGGCAGTGGCTGTTTCCCAACGGCGCTGGATATCCGGCTCCAGTTCGGTGCCTTCGGCCTTTGCGCGCAGGATGGCCTGCACGTCCTCGGTGCTGAGATAACCCACTTCCAGGGCCAGTTCGTCGACGTTTGGGTCGCGTCCGTAGTGCTGGACAAGCTGGCGCTGGATGCGCAGGATGCGCGTGATCGACTCGAACAAGTGCACCGGGATGCGGATGGTGCGCGCCTGTTCGGCTATGGATCGGTTGATCGACTGGCGGATCCACCAGGTGGCGTAGGTGCTGAATTTGAAGCCCCGGCGCGGGTCGAATTTATTGACCGCCCGCAGCAGGCCCAGGTTGCCCTCCTGGATCAGGTCGAGGAACGAGATGC
>CAZNMP010000479.1:0-2260 GCA_964573875.1 uncultured Planctomycetaceae bacterium
AGACCCCGGCCAGCCTGGACTACTTGTCACTCAGCGGGCTCGGCCGACTCCTGGCTTTCTCATCCTCCGTGCGAACGATCGCCATGATCTTTCGTTTGGCGTCTGGCCCGAGACACGGCCAAGCAGACATCAGGACCTGCAAAGATGCGTCCTGAGAGGCTTCAGAGGGCGGCGCTAAATGCGGCGCTGTTGAGGCGCTAAATGCGGCGCTGGACGTTCCCGCCTGATCTTTTCCATTCTCGCCGGTTTCGGCGGAACCATCTGATGGATAAGGGTTTAGGTTGTTCTCGGCGAGAATGGGGTTGCTTGGCAACCCCCCATCAGCGGAGAGGACAGGATTCGAACCTGCGGACGAGTTTCCCCGTCACCGATTTAGCAAACCGGCGCTTTCGACCACTCAGCCACCTCTCCAAGGCCTTTTGCCACAAACAGATGTCGACTTGTCGATTATCCTTGCCGCAAAAGAACTTCTATGGCTAAGGATACCATGAAGACGGCCGTCGGCAAGCCCCCGGCAATTTTCTTGGGTGGTTCCTCCTTCAGAGGATCAACATGGCATCCCCGTAGCTGTAAAACCGGTATTCTTCGCGAATGGCCTCTTCATAGGCATGGCGGATAAGCTCGTCACCGCCAAAAGTACGCACCAAAACCAGCAATGTCGTGCGGGGAAGGTGAAAATTGGTCAGCAAAACATCGACTATGCGGAATTGATAGGGCGGGCGGATGAAAAGATCGGTATGGCCGGAAAATGGCTTCAACGTTCCGCCGGCGGCAGCCGTTTCGAGCAGGCGGACGGAAGTGGTTCCGACGGCGACAACTCGCCCCCCCCGACGGCGACATGCCTCGATCCGCTCAATAGTTTTTTGGGCAACTTCCCCCCATTCCGAGTGCATGGGATGCTCGGCCAGCGATTCGGCCGTAATGGGGCGAAACGTGCCGGGACCGACATGGAGCGTTAATGCACACAAATCAACGCCTTGCCCGGCCAGTCGGGCAAGCAGGGTGCTTGTGAAATGCAGGCCGGCCGTCGGGGCTGCCACGGCGCCCGGCACTTGGGCGTAAACGGTTTGATACTGCTCTCGATCTCGCTCGACCATCTTGCCTTTTCGGATATAAGGCGGCAACGGCACGCGGCCAACGCGATCCAACAGGGCAAATGCGTCGTCGGTGGCCAACGGCCGGGCGATCCAGGTGCCATCGTCCTCTTTTGAGCCAAGGCTAAGTTGGATGTCTTCCTGCCCTTGAGCGTTCAGCAGATTGATCGTATCGCCCGGCTTTAGCTTCCCGCGGGTTTTGCACATGACCCGCCATAACCCATCGGGGCTCACTTCAAGAAACAGCCCTTCCCAGTGGCCGCCGGTGGTATGACGACGACCGACCAGTCGGGCAGGCACAACTCGGGTGTCGTTGATGACCAAGCAATCGTGTTTCCGCAGAATCTCGGGCAAATCGCGGATGTGCTTATGTTCCAACGACTTCTGCTTGCGATCGACAACCAGCAACCTTGCATCGGTGCGGCAAACGGCCGGCGATTGGGCAATGAGATGTTTTGGCAGATCGTAATCGTATTGGTCTAATTCCGACATGATGTCGATTCCTTCCGCAAGCTGAGCTTTACCCCCTGGGCACAAACGAGTATAAGCCCGTTGCCCGGAAAATTGCAGGGGGCCAGCCGTCTTGCTAGATGTCGTCCATTCGGCGGTTTACAGTCATGGCCAAAATCAAAATTGCCCTCTGCATCACGGATCTCGACCTTGGCGGCGCCGAACGCTGTTTGATGCACTTGGCCCTGAATATCGACCGTCAGCGGTTTGAGCCGGTAGTCTATTGTCTTGGCCCACGACCGACGCGCGAGCAAGCCTCTTGTTTGCCTCCACTAGAAGCGGCAGGCATCGAAGTTCATTGTCTCGACGGGCGCGGGATCTGGCAATTCCTACGAGTAGAAGGTTGTCTGAAGCGTTTGCTGACCGCCCAGTCGCCCCAAGTTGTGCAAACTTTTCTTTTCCATGCGAATATACTTGGTCGAATCACAGCACGCCGGGCGGGAGTCGGGGTTGTTCTCTCGGGCATTCGGGTAGCAGAGCGCGAAAAGCATTGGCATCTTTGGCTTGATCGTCTAACCCAAAGCAAGGTAGACCGTTATGTTTGCGTGAGCCACGCCGTAGCGAATTTTTCGGCCATGCAGGCGGGGGTGCCGGCAACAAAAATCGTGGTCATTCCCAACGGAATCGACCTAGAGCTTTTCGCAAACTGCCACCCC
>CAZNMP010000480.1:0-2256 GCA_964573875.1 uncultured Planctomycetaceae bacterium
GCCGCCATCCTGTGCCTCAGGAAATTCCCAGATCCCTGGGTCGCAAACACCAATCGCCAACACTCGACCGGGCGCGACGCCCAACGAATCGAGCAGATCGAGGACCAACGGCGCAACGGTTTCGGCCAATTGCGTTCGCAATGTCGCCAGCGACGCAACCGGATGGGCCGAAACGTTCGCAAGTGCCTCGAACAACAGGGTTGTTCCGCGCGGAATGCCGATCGAGCTTACGCCGACCACGTCGGCCTGTGCATTGAGCCCTCGGCCGCGTATGCCCAAAAGCGCCGCCTCCAGGCGGTCGCATTTCGAGGCAATGGCCGCGCCTGCCAACCAACGTCGGCCGTCGGCAATCTGCGGCATGGTAGGCCGCAGCGCGTTTGGCCCCGGTGGGTTATGCTTCAGCATAACATTTTCCGTTGTTAAGCCACCATGCGCATTTCCAGTACTTCGCCCGTAATGCCGGTCACGAATTCCTCGAAGATCCGCAGATCCAAGGCCGAAGCCGATTCGCCCTCGGGATGGAATTGCGTACCGAAAGCAAACCAATCGTCCATGGTGCTTTCAATGGCTTCGACGACGCCGTCGGGACAGCGGGCCGTGATGGCAAAGCCCGGCGCCACTTCGTCGATGGCCATGTGATGCATGCTGTTGACGCGGATTTCGCCTTCACCGTACACACGTTCCATCAAAGTGCCCATCTCGATTTCCAAGGCGTGACGGTGGTTGGGATCCAAGGCGTCAACGTGCGGCAGCGCCTTCGGCATATCCTCGGGCAAATGCAGGAAAAGGTTGCCGCCTTGCGAAACGTTCAGCAACTGCATTCCACACCCGACGCCCATCACGGGCATCCGCCGCTCGGCGACCATATTCATCAACCGGCGGTCGAAACCCTCGCGGCGCGGATCGAGCACGCGCATCGAGGGATGCAGCATGAAACCGTCTTGACGGCAGTCGAGATCGGCGCCGCCGATGAAAAGCATGCCGTCGAGCAAGTCCAAAACACGCCGCATGTCAGCTTCGTCGTCCAGCGGCGGAATCAACATCGGAACCGCGCCGGCCTTGATCAGCGAATTGCAGTAGCCGGCATGAAGAAAACAGTAGGCGGGGGAATCCTTTCGCGCGGAGCGATAATCTACATTGACCCCAATCAACGGTTTGGTAGCCATATCTCTTGCACTCCTTATTTCTCGACACGTCCTGTGTCTGGTCGGCAATGGAAGCACAAGAATAAAAGGCCAAAGGTTATGCGCGGTTCAAGCGGCTCGAATGAGCCCGGACGGCGAAAAGGATAACGAAGGGACATGCCACGGATAATCGGCCAGGGGGGGGGCATATCCGAGATTATTGCGGATATGCTGCTTTCTGTTTGCCCTGCCCACGACAAGCGCGAACAGGTTGCCCCTTGGTATTTTTTGAACGGATGCCGGCGTGTCCTGCCCTGGACTCGCATTTCCGTGTCGATGTCCTTATCGTTTGGCCCGTTTACTCCTTTGCTTCGACGTGTCACCGTCGATTGAAGTGCAAGTCGTCTGAGAGTTTAGATACGCATCTCCCGTCTCGCAAGGAATATCAGCATTTTGTGCTGCTTAACTCCTTGATACACAAGAGGTTGTATTGCTAGCACTGATAGCATTGTGGAATACCACAACTATCTTTCGGTCGGCACTTTGTCCTCGTCGATCGACTGTAGCAGTTTGGAAATGCACAATTTGTTCATGCTTGTATGGCGATCGAAGGCCTCGTCGCGCAAGGTTTCATGCATGCTTTTCGGCAGTCGAACCGTGATGACGCGCGTGGGCTCGGCGCCCTCCATCTCAAGGGGGCTCTTCTTACGAAGTTCTGTTAGTAGAAGCAAGAGATCTTGGTAGGCCTCTGTTTGTTCAAAGATGGCGAATTGTTCGAGCGTGGGGAAGCGACGACGAACGATGCCCTTCGTGCTCAGGATTTCGCGATAGAAAGTAACCCAATCCGTTCCCTGGGCATACAACTGTTCGGCTACTTGTTTGATTTCGTTCTGTACCTCGGCGGCGATCATGCCCAAAGACTCCTTCAAGTGAATTTCATGGGGAATATCCATCGTCGTAATGGCGATGGTTCGCAGGTATCCTCCGCAAGAAGTCAAGGGCGAGACCGATATCCTTACGTTGCAAGCAGTTACAGCAATGCTAGCACGATGCCCGCAAGCGAGGCGTGCGTGCCTGTAAATTAAGCAGCGGTCCGGCTGCCTAATGTTTGTGCAATCCTTCAATTCTTATT
>CAZNMP010000481.1:0-2244 GCA_964573875.1 uncultured Planctomycetaceae bacterium
ACGCGGTGCAATACGCCATCGGCACGTTGAACGAACCATTTTACGCGGTGAAAGTGCGCGCGTCGGTATTGGATATGACCAGCCGCGGCGATATCGCGTCCGTGGCGGCGATTTTGGCGGATACCAAGGTGCGGTTATGATTGAACTATCCTATCCCGGTGATTTGACCGATCCCGATGGATTGATTCCGCAACTATCGACAACCGGTTTGAGTTACGAGGCGTGCCAATCGAAGGCCCGGTTGTTCGGCAAGGCCGCGGCGGCATTGTCGGTTACGGGAGCCGACGTTCATACGCAGCCGCTCTTGGCGTTTTTCGTGCCGGGACGCATCGAAGTATTGGGCAAACATACCGATTACGCCGGCGGGCGGGCGCTGGTTGCCGCCTTGGAACATGGTTTTTGCATGGTTGCGATGCCGCGCAACGATCGCCAGATTACGATTATCGATGCGCGGAACGGCGAAACGTTGCGATTTCATGCCGATTCGGAAATGACCGTGCAGAAAGTCGCATGGTCGAAATATCCGATGACGGTTGCCCAACGGATCGCGCGGAATTTCCCAGGCTCCACCCGGGGAGCGGATATTGCATTTGTCAGCGATTTGCCCGCGGCTGCGGGTTTGAGCAGTTCGAGCGCGCTGATGACCGGCATTTTTTTGGTGCTGTCGGAAGTGAACCAATTGCCTGCTCGGGATGAATACTGGCACGACATCGGCAATAAGATCGACTTGGCCAATTATCTCGGCTCGATCGAGATTGGGCGGAGTTTCGGCAATCTAGAGGGCGATGAAAAAGCGGGTGATTTCGGCGGCAGCGAAGACATGATCGCCATTCATTGCGCCGAGCCGAATCACATCAGCCAATATGCCTTTTGTCCTGTCGAATTCGAAAAGATGCTGCCGTTGCCGGCGGATCATGTGTTTGCCATCGGCTGCAGCGGCGTGGCAGTCGAGCAAACGGCGGATGTCTTGGAAAAACGCCAGGCAACGATGCAAATGGCTTCGGCATTAACCGAACTTTGGCGGCGCGAGACCGGCCGAGACGATTCGCATTTGGCCGCCGCGTTGGGCAGTTCACCCGACGCTGCCGAGCGGCTTGCGCATTTATTGGGGACGGTTGATACGGGCGTGTTCGATCGCTCTGCTCTTTTGGCTCGGCTCGAACATTTCATGATCGAGAGCGGCAAGCTTATTCCCGAGGCGAGCGATGCGTTGGCGATAGGCGATCTTCGCACTTTTGGGCGACTGGTTGATCGTTCGCAGCATACGGCCGAGCGGCGGCTTGGCAATCAAACGCCCGAGACGATCTTTTTGGCCAAATCCGCGCGTAAACATGGGGCCGTTGCCGCCACGTCGTTCGGCGAAGGTTTCGGCGGAAGCGTTTGGGCCTTGGTCGAAACAGCCCATGCTGATGATTTGCTGATGGCCTGGAGCGACGATTATCGGGCCGAGTATCCGGATCTTGCGACGCAGTCGGTATTCTTTCTCACCGGCGCGGGCCCGGCGGCGTTTCGGGTTTGTTAGCGATTGGCGTGAAAAGAAAAAGGGTTCGGAGCGGACCTATAAGCCGGGTTTTGTACGGCTCAATGGAGATTGAGCAGCGACGGTCATTTCTCTAGGAGGCCGATTGCTCGGCCCCTCAAGCAGTCTACCCGGAAGTCGGCAGCGGGCCGGACCGACCCGCGGGAACGGCCGGACGATAAAATCGCCGGTCGTGATCCTCTGCTTCCTGTTTGACCTTGCTCCTGGCGGGGTTTGCCTAGCCAAGCTGGTCGCCCAGCCTGCTGGTGAGCTCTTACCTCACCGTTTCACCCTTACCGCGCCCTGCACCAGTGAAGGAGCGAGCGAGGCGGTTTGCTTTCTGTTGCACTTTCCCGGGTCTTGCGACCGGTGGGCGTTACCCATCGCCACGTCCTACGGAGCCCGGACTTTCCTCCCGCCCCGCGTCACAAACGACCGATAAGGCGGTCTACAACGCGATGGCCGGCGACCGTCCGGTCCACTCCGAACCACCTGTAACTTAGCTCGGAATGACTATTTGTGGAAGCAGGGCGAAGAAAACTACCGTCGTTTGGACGTTATTTCTCGATCAGGGGCTTCAATGCTTTGGCCCAAATCGCATAACCTTGTTCGGTGGGGTGGCAGAAATCGCCCATCAAGGTTTGCGGGATCGTATCGTCGGGATTGAGAAATTGTTGGCTAATATCGAGGAATTGAATGCCTGGCGTTTTGGCCAAATCGGCCAG
>CAZNMP010000482.1:0-2218 GCA_964573875.1 uncultured Planctomycetaceae bacterium
GGACCGAAAGAAGCGGTGATGCACGCTATTTATCGGCAAAACTTCGGTTTTACCGACATCATCATCGGTCGGAAGCACGCCGACGCGCCGTATCACGACGGTTCGCCGATCTGGGGCGATTTCGACGCGCAGGAGATTTTCAACCAAGTGGACGGCAGCTTGAAGATCAAGCCGTTGAAAGTTGGTTTCGCCGCTTACTACGAGTCGGCCGGCCGCGTGGACTTGATGGAGAACCACGAGGGCGAGAAGCCGGTGTTCATTTCCGGCAAGGAAGTGCGCAAGTGTCTGCTTGAGGGGCGGCCGGTCGATCCTCGGATCATGCGCGAATCGACTGCGGCGATTTTGACCGCGGCGATGGCGAAGAAGTAAAAATTAAAAACACTGCGGGAAACGCTTCATGGGCTGAAGAAAAGAAGCAGGAGATCAAAAGGAACCGCAGATGAACGCGGATGAACGCGGATAAGGGATTGGAAGCAAGACTCCATTTGAAAAAATCCGCGTTTATTTGCGTTGATCTGCGGTTTTGGAATGTTTGTTTTTCTTGGTGCCCGCGGTGTTTTTTTTGGCTGATAATTTGTAAAGGCGTTGGATGACGTTTGTTTCGTATTTACTTGCTGGATTGTCGGCATTGTTGGTCGGGCTATCGAAGACGGGTTTGCCGGGCGTTTCAATTCCTGCGATTCTGTTGATGACCGAGGCGTATCCGGACGATGCACGACTTTCGGTCGGGGCGATTTTGCCGGTGCTTTTGGTCGGCGATGTGTTTGCCGTCGCTTGGTTTCGCCGCCATGCCGACTGGGGCCGGCTTGTGCGATTGTTGCCGTATGTCGTGGCGGGGATGATTCCGGGTGTTTTTGTTTTGAAGTACTTGGAAGGCAACCAGCTTCGGCCGGTCATCGGCGTTTTGGTGTTGGGGATGCTCGCGCTGGAGATTTGCCGGCAATGGTTCGACTGGGAGCATCTGCCGCACCGCTGGTGGTTCGGGGCATCGGCCGGGTTGATGGCTGGTTTCACGACCTTCGTGGCCAACGCAGCGATGCCGGTGATGAGCATTTATCTGGTGAGCCAGGATTTCAACAAGCACCAGTTCATCGGCACGGCGGCATGGTTCTTTTTGATCTTGAATGCCAGCAAGGCGCCGGCCTATTGCATGATGGGCATGCTTACGCCTGAGATGCTGCCGCTCTCGGCGGTGTTGGCGCCGGTCGTGATTCTCGGCGCGCTCATGGGCGTTTATGTTTTGGCTCGAATCCCGCAGCGGTTCTTCGATATCTTGGCCCTGGCGTTGGCCGGCGTGGCGGCGGTGCGGCTGGTTGTGACCTGAGAAAACGGGGGCAGGGCAGGGGAGTAGTTCTCGTTGATGGACATTCAGCCGTAGCCACTTGTAGTAATTGCTTGGGGTGGTAGGATGTTTGGCGTATTGCAAAGTGCGAGGGGCAGGCATTTGGTTTAGCTAACATCCAAGGAGAATGCTTTATGCTTCCAAGCAAGTCTTGTATTTTTGCGGCAGCTAGTGTGATTGCCTTTACAGGTCTCCTTCAGTCTAGCTTGTTTGCCGCAGAGCCTGCTAATCCAGATTCTCCGTTGATCCGTTCCTGCGCCGTGAGTCAAGAGCGTGGCAATGTCAGGGTTACGCTGTTATCTGTATCCCAGGTCATAGAATTTGAGAAAGCAACAGATAAGCAAACCAACGCTTCAATCTTTAATGCAGTGCCGATTGTGAGAATTGTTTATCTGGTGGAGAAACTGAATTCGGGAACGATGGGGGGTATTAGCACTGGGCAGGTGGAACTGGCTGGCCCCAATGGTATACCCGCGCTAACGGAGATGACGTTCCGACAAGGAGATACGTTGAAAAAAGGAGGTACATCAAGCAGCATTCATGACTACAACCCGCTCGGCACCGATTATTTGCCTCCGGTTGCCGATCCAAAACGAGCCTACGTTGGTGTGCATCGAGTGCGTTGTGCAATCATCAAGACTACTCAATTACAGATTACGCTGCACGAAGGCTTTGGCAAACAACAAGTTTTCTGTTTTGAGAATGTCCCGGTTCCGTAATCTCGATCCCGACCGGCTTCACGAGTTGCCGATTTGGACCATCAAATCGTTACTGCACCTTTTCGTAGTTGCGGCATTACCCAGGTGTTCGCCCCATGCGGCGGGCTTTTTCTAGGATTGCGGGGCGGGCGGCTTTCATGATGTCGGAAACGTCTTC
>CAZNMP010000483.1:0-2209 GCA_964573875.1 uncultured Planctomycetaceae bacterium
GGCGTCAACGTGAACCGCGATTTTACGCCTGACCTTTATGCCGACCTGCGCAACGCGGTCGATGGCGATTCCTGCCCGCGTTGCAGCCATAAATTAGCTCTAAGACACGCCATCGAGGTCGGCCACGTCTTCAAGCTGGGCACGAAATACACCGAGGCCCTGAATGCCAAGTTCCTGGACGCCGACGAGCAACTCAAGCCCATCATCATGGGCTGCTACGGCATCGGCATGAACCGCATTATCGCCGGGCTGGTCGAAACGAACAACGACAAAGACGGCATCATCTGGCCTATGGCCATCGCTCCGTATGAAGTGGTGCTCACGCTCGTCAAAGTGCCCGACGAACCTTCGTTGAAGGTCGCCCGGGAACTGCACGACCAACTGACCGCCGCCGGCATCGACGTTTTGCTCGACGACCGCGACTGCCGCGCCGGCGTGAAGTTCAAGGACGCCGACTTGATCGGCATCCCTCTTCGCGTCGTGATCGGCGAACGCGGCCTGCAAGAAGGCAAGCTCGAAGTGAAGTGGCGTTGGTCGAAAGACGCCGAGAAAATCGACCTCGCCAATGCTGCCGAAACGCTGGCCAACTGGGTCCGCGAAGAACGCACCGAGGCCTCGCGGTTTCGGAATCGCTAACATTCGCAGCCGCTGACATCTGCTGCCCTGAAAAACACTGCCGATGCCAATTCCCTCCCCCTTGGGCGAGGATTGGGGAAAAGGCGTGTGAGCAATTGTTCTCTCAGAGCACTTGCCTCGATGTATGCTGCGAAACGGGTAGGAATTCAAGGCAGGCTTTCGCTTCTAGGGCCAATCAATTGTTGAATTTTGGGAAATCGTAGGGCGGGTCGAGCGAAGCGATGGCCCGCCATTTTGCGAGGAATTCAAGGCGGGCCGTCGCTTCGCTCGACCCGCCCTACCGAAAACTGATTGGCCCTGCTAATAGGGGTATCCTTGGTGACAGCCGATGCACAATCGGTTATACTGGCAGTCCATGCCATGACGCCACGCATCCACCCTACCTGATTACGCCTGATATTCCCATGCAATCACCTGCCTTACGTGTTTCGTTGTTTTGCCGAGAGCTGTTACGATTCGTTTTTATTGGCACGGTTTTATCGACAACGCCTGCCGGCTGGGCGTTTGCTGCCGATGCACCGAAGGTGGAGACGTGGGTTTTCGATCCGATCCAATGGTCGCGTGGAGACAAGGACGCATCCTTGCATACCGGAGGGTGCCAGTCGCCCTTTGCCGTCTTGCAATCCGCGCCGATCTCAAAATGCGTTACGGTCGAGAGCGATGTCGTCTTGGGCAAAGCGGTCGGCGATTCGTGGAAAGTCTGCGGCGTGGCCGTCATGCGCGATCTCGCTAATTTCTGGCACTTTGCCTTGGTGCTTCCGCCGGATTCGCAGAAGTCCGCGTTTATGTGTGAACTGTGTGAGATGCGCAACGGCCAATGGTTGGCGCAAGGAAATCTAAAATTAACGGTGAACGAAAGCAAGTCGGAACCGTGGCGGCTTGGCGAACGTTATCGGCTGCGTTTGGCAATGGATCCGGAAGGCATCGAAGGTTCGTTGGCCGACGCGCAGGGCCGCGTGTTGGAGCGGAAGCGATATGTGTTTTCCGGCGAAGCCGTTACCTCGGGTCGGCCGGTATTGCATTGCAATGGTTTCGAGGCGACATTCTCCCGTATTTCCACGACGCATTCGCAACCGGAAACGGCTGCTGCAATGCCGACGATTGCGCCCTATCGTTGCGACAGCTACGTCCAACAAATCAGCGGCAAAAAAACGGGCTATTTCCACGTCGAGAGGCAGGGCGACATTTGGTGGACCGTCGATCCGCTGGGCCGAGGCTTCGTGCCGTTGGGCGTCGATCATGCGACATTCGGGGGCCATTGGTGTGAAAAGCTCAACTATGCTCCGTATGGCAAAAAGAATGCCGCAAAGTACTCCAAGCCGGAAGTTTGGGAAGAAGAAACGCTGGGACGGTTGCACGATTGGGGATTTAACTTGCTTGGTGCAGGCTGTGCGCCGTCGTTGCAGCATCGAGGGATGGCTCATACCGTGTTTCTCGCCTTTGGATCCGCGTTGGCCGGCCAAGGCGATGAGATGAACATCCTTGCCGATCGAGGCATACCTGGTTCCGCATTTCCGAATGTTTTCCATCCGAAATTCGAGGAATACTGCCGTTTATGTGCCTGGCTATCGTG
>CAZNMP010000484.1:0-2208 GCA_964573875.1 uncultured Planctomycetaceae bacterium
TGGACGAAGTGGTCGAATCGTGCGTCAACTATGTGGGCGTCGATGTCAACACGGCGAGCCCCGCGCTGTTGCGTTACGTTTCCGGTCTGAATCAATTGACCGCCCGGCGGCTCTATGAATATCGCCGCGAGCACGGCCCTTTCAGTTCTCGTGCGCAGTTGCACGATGTGCCCGGTTTCGGTGAGGCCACTTTTGTACAAGCCGCCGGTTTCTTGAAGATTCCCAGTGGCGACAATCCGTTGGACGCCACATGGATTCATCCGGAAAGCTACCCGGTGGCCGATCGTGTGTTGGAACGGCTTCATGGCGCGGCGGCTGATCTGCGCGACAAGGAAACCGCTACCGCACTGGCGGAGCAAATCGCCAAAGTAGACCGCGAGGCATTGGCCAAAGAGTTGGAAGTGGGCCTATTGACCCTTTCCGACATTCTCGCGCAGTTGGCTCGCCCAGGCCGCGACCCGCGTGAGGATCTGCCTGCTCCGGTGTTCAAGCGGGGCGTGATCAAGCTCGAAGACCTGTCGCCGGGCATGGAGTTGACCGGCACGGTGCTGAACGTGGTCGATTTCGGATGCTTTGTCGATATCGGCATGCATGACAGCGGCTTGGTTCATGTCAGCCGACTGGCCGACAAGTTTATCCGCGATCCGCACGACGTCGTGGCCGTGGGCGATATCGTCCGCGTTTGGGTCATGGAGATCGACAAGGAGCGGCGTCGCGTCTCGTTGACGATGGTGAAGCCCGGTTCCGAGCGGCCGAAACCGACGCACCCCGGCGGTCGGCCTGAACATCATAGGCCGGCCGGCGAAGGCGCGCCTCCGCGCGGCGAAGGGCGAGGCCGTCAACAGCAGCAACCCCAGCAGCGCCCGCCGCGTCCGGCAGGCGACGGTCGTCCGCCAAGGCCGCAGGGTCGCGGCCGTCCGCAGCACGAAGCGCATCGCCAACCGCCGCCTCGTCCTCGTCCGGCCCCGAAGCCGAAGCCTCTGATTCCCATTACCGATGCGATGAAAAACGGCAAGGAGCCGATGCGTACCTTCGGCGATCTTTTGCAGTTCTATCAGCAAAAGCCGGCCGAAGAACCGGTGAAGACGCCGCCGCCCGCGGTTGCCGAGCCTAAGCCGGAACCTGTCGCGGAAGTTGCCGTGCCGGTAGAGGTTGCCCCCGCACCACCGCAAAATGACGCCTAATATGTGCATCGAGTAAATAAGGCCTTGGCCTATGTACCCTTGGCGAGCTTTCCACGAAGGTTTTACTGCTCCGTTGGCCGGCCTGCGATACCTGTCCCACAATGTTACGCTGTGGCGATACGGAGTTCTGCCTATTCTCGTGAATCTGTTGATCACGGGGTTGCTGCTGGCGGCTCTGGCGGGAGCCGGCATTTATTTTTGTGTGGCAATCCACCCGAAGTTCGGCGAAGGTTGGTTGTGGTTGCTTGCCGAAATATCGGTCGCCGCGATGTTGGCAATCATCGTATTGGCAATCACCGTTGCGGTATGGCTGATGATGCAAAGTATTCTTTGCGGCTTTTTTTACGACCGGCTCGCCCGACAGGTGGAGATTCAGTTGAGCATTTTGCCCGAGCAACTCAAAGATGTTTCCCAGTGGTCTCAAGTCGTTGACACGTCACGGGATGTAAGCCAACTCATGTTGATCAACGTGGGCTGCTTTGCCATGCAATTTATTCCGGCCGCCGGACCTGTCCTGGGGCTAGGCGGCAGCTACTACTTCACTTGCTATTTGCTGGGGCTTGAATACTTCGACTACCCGCTGACTTTGCGCGGTTATCGGCGGGCCGAAAAAATGGCCTTCGCCCATCGCCATCGTTTTCACGTGCTTGGCTTAGGCACAGCCGTGGCGGTATTGGCGATTTTTCCGATCATCAACGCCCTATTCTTGACCACGGCGGTTATCGGAGCCGTGCTTCTGCATCGGCGTTTGAATGATACACCGGTTAACGATGTTACGCCGGAGCCAGGGCCAACTGGCGAAGCGATTCAATGACCGCAATCGTGTCGTCGCGGGAAAACTCCTGCCAACCCAAAACCTTGTGGGCGAGGATCGCCAGCTTCATCAACTCGAAGGCCTCTTTCAAATCGGCCGGCAACGGCGGCAACGACTCAAACGGACGCACCGGCGTCGCGGCCGGCGCTTCGGCCGCCAAATCCGCGGCCATCTCTGAAACGTTCGAACTATCCGCATCTGCATCAAACG
>CAZNMP010000485.1:0-2186 GCA_964573875.1 uncultured Planctomycetaceae bacterium
AAGCCAGTGGCACTCAATAAGCGGCTTTTAATACGATCCCACAATTATGAATCACAACACTAGTCCTTTCGTGAGGGCGATTAGCTCAGTTGGTTAGAGCGCCACGTTTACACCGTGGATGTCAGGGGTTCGAGTCCCTTATCGCCCACTTGGTTCTTGCTTTTCTTCCACGGAAGTCGTTGTCAGGTACGGGGTACCTGACCTACGAATTGCTCGGCTAATCGGCGGGCGGTACTTGCGCGGGATCTTTAATTCGGCGTTTCGTGCTGATTACTTTGCGGTTTGTTCGACGATGGCGATTTCTTCGTCGGTGAGTTCATAGAGTTCATAGACGAGGCGGTCGATTTCGGCGTCGGTGGCGTCGATTTGACGTTGAACAACGGTTTTCTGGGATTCTGATTTTGCAGCGGCGAGCTGCTTGTGCAGTGCGAGCATTTGCTCGACCAATGTCACCATCCGATCATGCCGCTTTACGTCTTTCTTCTCCGAAAAATCAATCCGGCGGATGGGAAGTTGCTTCAGATAAGGCGCACTAAATTTGTAGAACGCGCCAGAAAATACGGGGCTATGTGAAATGGCATAAAAACAGAGAAGTCGCGAATTTAGAATTCCAATAATATAGTGGATTGATTCTTGAATATTTTCACGAGGAACAATAGAAGTAACACCCGCCGTACCGGTTACGAACATTGTTCCTTGTCCGATCGTAAAATTAGACCTGTTGCTAAGTGAAGGTGTTAAAATATGCGGCGATGAAAACGACTTGTAAGAATCTAGATACATCATTCCATACCATTCACCCGAGAGTTCCTTGGGGCCTTTTCCAAACCAAATCCTCGACTCGAGCTTTTTTTTGTTGGCCAATAATACATCATAAATATGTTTGCGTTTTCTAAGCTCTTTTTCTGAAACCAACACAAAATTGCGCCCCTCAATTATATATGGAAATATCATTAACTTTGGATTTTTTGCGACAGAATATCGTCGAACATCGCGGCCTCGCAAGATTGGACATAACATATCACTTTCAAGTGAATATTGTTTAGCTTGGTTTGGTTCAACCATTAAAATGCGGTCAGCTCCGCTTTGTACACCAGTACCAAATCTTGCAACAAGTTCCTCCAAGGATGTTGCCATTGTCTCTATCTTCCGGAATAAATTCCGTTTTTCGTGATTTTCAAAATGCCAAGTTTTTTCGGAAAGATTTGATAAGGGAATCGCAATTTCTTCGTTAATTCGTAAGCCGGCCAAGGCACTAATGTATTGAAATGCCGTGTTTTTTTCGTTGTTAATAAAGACAATGCAAGAGTAGTTTGTTGCTCCTGAAAAAACTTGCGAATCGCCAAAGTCAACAAGTCGTTGCAAGCTCTTGGTCTTCACAATGATTTGACGAAGCTGGGTTGCGGCTTTTGTGTGGAAAAACTTGTTTGGCACAATCATTCCGAAGAAGCCTTCTTTCTTTATCAACTGCACTCCACTTTCAATGAAAATATAGTAAAGATCGAATTTGCCCTTTGCCGTTGCATATTTTTCCCGTAGATATTCAATTTCTTCTCCAATATGATAACCAGCCATTAGCCACGGTGGATTTCCGATAACACAGTCGAAACCGCCGTCTTTGATGGCGTCGGAGAATTCGCGTTTCCAGTCGAAGGGATTGACGCGGTGCATTTCTTCTGCGTCGGGGATGAGCTTGCCGGTGAAGTAGTCGGGGCCAACGAGGGAATTGCCGCATTTGATGTTGTCGGACAGATTCGGCAAGGCACGATCGTGAAAGAGCCGCTTCTGATGCATGACGCTTTGGTCGGTTTCGCCTTCCAATACTTGCAAGAGCAACGACAACTTGGTCACTTCGACGGCCTGACGGTCGATATCGACGCCGAAGATATGGGCGGTCAAGATGCGTTTTTTTTCGTTGATGGTAAGCTGCCAAGGTTTATCGTCGGCGGTCTGATAGACGGCCTCTTTGTGTTTTGCCGGGGAGTGCTCGATGTACCATTTCAGGCAATAATCAAGGAGATGTTGGTAGGCACCGAGCAAAAAGGAGCCGCTGCCGCAAGCCATGTCCAGGACGCGCAAAGGGGATCGCCCGCGGCCGCCGGCCAATTGTGCGGGGCTTTGGCCTTCAATGCGCCGGCCGACGGTTTGCTTGACGATGTAATCGACGATGTATTTAGGCGTGTAAT
>CAZNMP010000486.1:0-2182 GCA_964573875.1 uncultured Planctomycetaceae bacterium
GGATCGCCGACGACGGCAGCTAAGCCTCTCCATGCGCCAGCATGACGGTTTCGTGCTCTGTCCAACAGGATTCTCGCAGAATCGGCTTCGATTCGAGCCTGCAAAATATCCGTTCGGGCCGCTTCCTTGGCCTTCTGCAATTGCTCTGCTGTCTTGACCCCCTGTTGGCCAATGTCAACCAATTGCTCGGTAAGTTCCATCGACCGTTGTGCGACAAGCACTTCATAGAAGGTCCGTCGCACGTCGGTCAGCACTCGACACCGCTGAGTCTGCAATGCGTACTCTGCTTGCCGAATCTCCTGGCTAGCAATGTCTCGGTTCAATTGGAGCTTCCCTGCGGTGACGATTTCCTGGCCAACAAACGCGCCTTGTTGCCCAGCACGACCGCTGTCGCCGATTTGGTTTCCCTGATACCCGACGATCGGGTTGGGATATAGCCCAGACTGAACATATTGACCATGTGCCGCTTGCACGCGGGCCGCAGCCTGCGCCAATGTTGGGTTGCATTTGGTGGCCATTTCCTCCAACTGGGCCAAAGTCATGCCCGGTAACGGCACCGGCCCTGGAGCAGGCTCAGGAACTTGCTCCGGTTGGCCTGCTGGCGGCAATGGTGCCACACGTTCATTGGGCACAATGGCAGGTTCGGCCCTGCTCGGCACAGTAGGTGGTTTCACATTCTGAGCTACGCCAGAAGCCGGCAGCAAGCCGACCAGCGCAACCATGACAAAACACTTGACTCTCATGTTCCCCCTCCTTGGGTAATAACGGCAATCTGGCGGCGACTTTTTCGCAGGCCATCCTGTCGGGTATGTCATCCGACAGATTGACCTCTACTCCGCCCTTATCACTTCTGTCGGCATTGCTGGTTAAGACAATAAAGCATAATTTGGCTCCTGTCAGGGTGGCACTCATTGGGCAAGCTGGGAAGCCTTTGCCGCCTAACATCCTTGTGTTAAAAAACAACTGTGGCCTCCTTGTTGTGATGTCTTGCATCATCCATCAAACTCCGCTGCAAGGTCTGCCGGCTCAGAACTCACAGCCAGTCGAGCGGTGCGGCCCTGATAGACTTCACCGCCAAACTTGAGGAACAAGGCTGGCGTGACAAACTGGTCGAGCAACGTCGAACTCAACAGCCCGCCGATCACGACGATGGCCAGCGGGTGGAGAATCTCCTTGCCCGTCTGGCCTGCTCCGAGAGCGAGAGGCACTAGGCCAATCGTGGCCGTCATTGCCGTCATCAACACTGGTGCAAGCCGTTCCAGGCTGCCCCGGATAATCATCTTCTCGCCAAACTCCTCGCCTTCATACCTCATCAAGTGGATGTAGTGGGAGAGCATCATAATGCCGTTGCGGCAGACGATGCCAGTCAGTGTAATGAAGCCTACCCAGTGGGCCACCGAGAGGACAACGGAACCAAATAGCGCCGAGGGCCACTGCCAGATGGGTACTCCGCTAAAGACGCCGAAGCCGGGCCAATAGGCGATCAACAGGGCGATCACCGACCCCATCGCGGCCAATGGAATGTTTACCATCACTTGCACCGCCGCCTGCCAAGAGCCGAGACACTTGTAGAGCAGCAACAGAATGCCGACGATGGCAAAGCTGCCCATCATCAGGAGTCGGCGGTTGGCGTCCTGTCGGGCCTCGAACTGTCCACCGTACTCGATGAAATAGCCTTCCTTCAACTTCGGAAGAATCTTTTCATTAGCAGCCTTTTGGATGTCATGGACGACGCTCACCAGGTCGCGGCCAGCCGTGTTGCACTGGATGACGATTCGTCGCTGGACGTTCTCGCGGTTGATCGTGTTGGGGCCTTGGGTGGCCACCACGTCGGCCACCGTCCCAAGGGCAACGCGCGAACCATCCGGCGTACTGATGAGAGTTGACCGGATCACGTCGATGTTGTTTCGGGCCTCTTCGTCGAACCACACCACTAGGTCGAAGACCCTCTGCCCTTCGAGCACCTGGGAAACCGTGCGCCCTTGCAAGGCCGTTTCCAACGCTTCGGCCACATCAGCGGGGGCCAGCCCATAGCGTGCGGCCTCCAGGCGGCGGATCGTTACGCGAACTTGCGGAATATCGACCTGCGGCTCGATTTGCAGGTCAACCACGCCGGGCACCTTCGTCATCATCGCGGCAATGTCCTGGCCACGATCTCGAAGCTCCTCGATGTCGCGGCCGT
>CAZNMP010000487.1:0-2164 GCA_964573875.1 uncultured Planctomycetaceae bacterium
GAGCCCTTGAGCTTCTGCTTGGTGGCGTCGCTCAACTCGGCCAGCTTCAGGCCGTCGCGGATGGCGGCGTCGGTGGCCATGATGCCCGGCCCACCCGCATTCGTAATGATGGCCAGCCGGTTACCGCGAGGCAAGGGTTGCGTCGTATACAAAGCGGCGTAATCAAACAACTCGGCGATGGTGTCAACCCGCTGAACACCGGCCTGAATCAGCAAGGCGTCGTAGATTGAATCGGAGCCGGCCAGCGAACCGGTGTGGCTGCTGACGGCCTTGGCGCCCTCGGGTGAACGGCCCGACTTCAGACACAACATCGGTTTGTGTGTCTTCCAGAAAATATCGCGAACGGTCTCAACAAACCGCCGTCCATCGGTGACGTCCTCAAGGTACATCGCGATAACGGAAGTCTTTTCGTCCTTGGCAAGGTACTCTAACAGATCGATTTCGTTGATGTCGGCTTTGTTGCCGAAGCTGACGAACTTGCTGAACCCCATCTGCCGCTCTTCGGCATAATCGAGCACCGATGTGCAGAGGGCGCCGCTTTGCGAGATGAAGGCTAGGGATCCGGCACTAGGCATTTTCCGGCCGAACGTGGCGTTCATCATTATGGTGGGATCGGTATTGATGATGCCGAGGCAGTTTGGGCCGATCAACGGGATGCCGGCCGCGCGAACCTTGTCGCGGACCTTGATTTCGAGCGCCGCCCCCTCGGCGCCGACTTCCTTGAAACCGGCCGAGATGACCACGATGTCCTTTACGCCCTTGGCAATCGCCTGGTCGATCACGTCGAGCACACCGGCCGAAGGGACGATGAGCACGGCTAGATCGACCGGGCCAGGAATGTCGGCCAGCGTGGGGTAACTGTGAACGCCAAAAATCGACTTTGCCTTGGGATTCACCGGATAAACCGATCCGGTGAACTCGGCATGCAACAAATTGCGAAAAATGTCGTTACCTACGGTGCCGGAACGCGTGGAAGCCCCGACGACGGCAATCGATTGTGGATGAAAAAGTAAATCAAGATTGTGCGTAGCAGCAGACGAATCAGACACGAGCAATTCTCCTCTTCGGATGGTATCGTGGAATGCACGGCGAGAAACCCATAGTATGCAGCCGAGTGCTTGCCGCCGCAAGTGCAACAACAGAGTGTATTACACCACCCCCTTTAGAGTGCATCTCCTCCCTCCAGCCAGGCCATCGCGGACTCATCGACTTCCATCCGCAATATCTCACGCTTCCACCCCTCCTCGTAAATCGCCCAACCCTGAACGACAGCCGTTTCCTCCTGTCTCTGAACAGAATAGCCACATTGTTGAACGTCATGCCAGCAACCCAATTCCGCCTTGGTAAGCGAAGGCGTTCGACCCGGCATATTGCCACGTCGGAATGTGATTCGTTTTTGGTCGAAAATCGTGATAATGACCTGCGGCCTACATTCCAACATCCGCCGGGCAATCAATTCATGGCTGGCCGTTGCAAACCGGGCTTTCAAAGCAAACAAATCCCAGTGCATGGATGCTCCGTCGGCCTCGAACCACGCGCTAGGCAGCAACAGCCTGCCTGCCAGATTATTGGCAGCTTTTTCCCGCGCATTCGGACCTGCTTCCACGGGATCAATTCCCCACTCGGCAAACACGTGGCAGGCCACATGCTCGCCGATTTCGTGGGCAACGGCCCACTGACGCCGTTCGGCCCGGGGCTCCGGTTTCAGCAAAATCGTCGGCCGCGCTAACCCAGCCCGGCGCGGGCTGAGCCGCACATAACGTGCGCGGCCTTCCTGCCGATGATCCCATGCCACGGCAATGCCCAAGGCTTGGGCAACAGTCAAAGCATCGACCGGCGGCTCGGAAATGCCGACCTCCGCCAGAATTCCCTCCACAACTCGGTCCAGCCCGGCCGCCAATTCTTCACAGGTGTATTCCGCAAGCATTGCCACCCCCACGCATGAGTACATGTAATTGTGTACACTATAGCATTTGCTCTCGTGTCTCGCAAGTATCGAATTGTGCCACGTCTCCTGGTTCCCAAGCTCCGCCTTGGGAACCCATCTTCCAGGCACACCCCTCATGGCTTACGATCGTCTTATCCGCAACCCTCACCCCACTTCCGCCCTCATAAGCCCTGGTTGTCCCACACACCTCGCAGACACCGAACGCATCCCCGCCCT
>CAZNMP010000488.1:0-2156 GCA_964573875.1 uncultured Planctomycetaceae bacterium
TCATCATCGCCATCAAAAACTATCGGCCCCGGCTGGAATACATCGACGTGTATCCAGATTCCCCCAGAACCTTGGATCGTCTGAAAGCAATGCAAGGCCAAACCCGCGAGGCTCGACCATGAATCGCTCATTCCCGCTAATTTTGTTATTCCTGACTGTTAGCACTGCCTTGTCTGCGGATGAATTACCCGTGACTGTGTTACCACCGGCAACCACTGTGGCCGAAGATTCTTTCTCATCGCAGCCAGTTGTCCCGTCGCAGCCAGATTTTGGCATCGAGTTACCACCGGTCGATGCCAGCGTATTGAAAGCAGCTAAACAGCAAGCGGCAGTGTCAAACTCAGCATCAGCCACTTCAATTGGACCACAGCACATTGCCGTTAAACCTGGCATCAACGAACTGATGCCGATTGCCGTCGGCCACTTGAATCGCCTGGTCACGCCATTCGAACATCCGGTGGTCACGACCACCAGCCAGGCTACGACCAGTACCAAAGGCAAAATCGTTTATGTCGCCACCGCCGACGAAACACCGGTCACTTTATATATCACCCCCGGAGACAACCAGGACATTGCCTTGTCGCTCACACTGATCCCCAAACGCATTCCGGCGCGGGAAATTCACCTTGATCTGGATAAAGACAGCTACCAACTACTGAACCAATGGCAACGCTCGGATGCCGGTAATCGAAATTCTAGCCAACATGAACAAGCCTACATTAGCCAGCTGAAATCGCTATTTCGGGATTTGGGGTTGCAAAAGACCCCCGCCGGTTATTCACTCCGCGAACCGAAGTCCCAGGAACAGATTCGCTGCCTGCAAGACCGTGTGCAAATCAAAACCGGCCAAGTCCTGGAAGGCCAGGACCGGCTAATTCTGGTGGGGCTTGCCAAGAATACCGGCACTGAAATGCTCGAGTTCGACGAACGCAGTTGCGCGACCACCCAACAAGACGTGCTGGCCATTTCAGTTTGGCCCAACGTGGTGTTGAAGCCGCAGGAAGCCACCGAATTGTATGTCGTGGTCCGACAAGCGCCTGAGGCGTCAGCCAGTTTGCGACCTTCGTTACTGGGCGGAGGCCAACCCTAATGGCTAGCGTCGATACCTGGTGGACACGTTTGAGTCCGGCTGCCAAACGCAATCTGGCCGTCGGCAGCATTGGTACCGTGCTGTTGGCCGTTATCATCGCGCTGGCCACCGTAACCCCGGAAGTCAGCAAACCGCTGAGCAAACAGGCCACCATCCAACACATCTTGACCGATAGCGATCCACGCTCGTTGGGCATCGACGGCATTTCCGCGCAGTTGCGCGATCTGTTGCAGAAGAACGACGAACAAGCCCGCCGATTGGCTGCCATCGAAGAACAACAAAGGCGCGAGCAGCAATCCGACGAAATCCGTTTCAAACAATGGACCAGCGCGGAACGCGAGGCCTATGAAGCCAAACTGCAAGCCGTCACCGGTGAAGTCGAGTCGCTGAAGAACAAAGCCTCCACACCGACAGTGGCTGGCAACATTGGTGATGCCAGTCAACCTTCCATGGAGCCAATGATGCCGGTAAGACCTTACAACCGCCGCCAAAGCAATCCGCCATTCGACAACGGCCAGGACGATCTCAACCGCGTCTTCGAGCAAGCGGCTGTTCCCGGACCGACACTAGGCAATTCCGGCGTCTCGGGCGGACGAGCCAATAGCCAAGCGCCGGCGGCGATGCAGATTCGTGTCATCCGGGAAGGCGCGGAGCAGTCCAACGGTAAAGACAAAGACGCAGCTCCAAGCTCTGACCGGAGCCTCTCGAACCGCGATCACACCAACAGCGACGTCTTCATCCCGGCCGGCAGCATTTTGACCGGCGTATTGCTGAATGGTCTCGATGCCCCGACCGGCCGCAAAGCCAAAAAAGAACCCATGCCGGTACTGTTCCGGATCAAGAAGGAAGCCATTCTGCCCAACCGTTTCCACGCCGATGTGCGTGAGTGCTTCCTGCTGGCCGCAGGCTTCGGTGACTTGAGTGCCGAGCGCGCCTACTTTCGCGGCGAGACCTTTTCCTGTGTACGCCAGGACGGTGGCGTAATCGAAGTGCCGATGAATGCCTATGCCACCGGCGAAGACGGCAAAAACGGGGTGCGCGGTCGCGTCGTTTCCAAACAAGGCGC
>CAZNMP010000489.1:0-2149 GCA_964573875.1 uncultured Planctomycetaceae bacterium
TAAAACGAACTACTCAGGCAGGCACTTGCGTTCCGAAGCCGGAGCTTCGGAACGAGAGGAAAAATTTGGTTTGGGAATTTAGGGCAAACTCATGGCGTTCCGAAGCCGGAGCTTCGGAACGAGATCATAATCCTTGTTGTTAAACGTGTCAAAAGGCATCGCTGGGCAAGGGCATTCCGTCGGAGGAGGCGTTTAGGCGGTCCCAAACGGAAAGGTTCGTGGACGAACTGGGATACGCCTGAATAAAATCGCCGATCCAATGGATGCTGCCGTCGCAAAAACAAGCGTTCACCCCGCCGGCGTGCATACTGCGGGCGGTTGCTTGCGTGTTGGTGATGGGTTCGTAGCAAGGCATGCCTTCGTTCATCAGGCCTGTATGGCCGCCAAGCGCCGAGGCGATGGCTTCGCAGGCTATAACATCATCGCTGCCGTCCTGTGGGCAGTTTGGGCCATAGTCATCACCCCAGACTCCGCCATGTGCCCAAAGAGCACTTGAGCCGGCGTAGCCCAGAGCCCAGACGCCGCGAGAGTCGAACTTGGTAACGCCTGCTCGGATTTCGCCCAACAAGATCGTATTGCTCGATCCATCTCGAATTTGCGAGAAGCCGATGGAACAGTTGGCGCCCATGACGCCGCGGATGTACGAGGTGGCCCAGCCGGCCGTGGTCGGCCCGCCTGCATATTGCCAATTGGTGGAGCCGCCGCTTGGCCGCATTTCACCCATCGCGGCGTTGGCGGCGTAGTTGCCGCGAGCCCAATTGTCGCCGAGCGCCGAGGTGGCCGAACTTTGGCTGCCCATGAAGTGTTCTCGATTAAATGAATCGCTAGGGCAAAGCATGGCGGGCAGATCAACCGCGCGTGCCGCAATATTGGCCGCGCTCGATGTGCCGGAAATGGGCATTGTACGGTCGAAAGAGTCGTAAAGGGCTTGTTGTTCCATGAAGGGCAACGCGACGACGACCCAATTCACGCGGCAGTTGGCCAACTGTGCGGCATCGTAGGGCGAAGAGTTCCAGAAGGAGCTTGGGGGGAAGGTTCCGCATTGACTTTCGTAGTTCAGCAGTGCGAGTCCCACTTGCTTGAGATTGTTTTGGCATTGCAATCGCCGCGCCGCCTCGCGAGCCGATTGTACGGCCGGGAGCAATAGTGAAATGAGAATGCCGATGATCGTAATGACGACCAGAAGCTCTACAAGCGTAAATGCGAATTTTGAATTACGAATTGTGAATCGCGGGTTATTTTTCATACGCTTACCTCATTCACCGAGTTGGCATTGGAGGCGGATGGCGTTTGTTCCTGCCCGGTCCAATCGCCATCCGCTGTCCAACATCCCACATGTTTACTTTCGTTTTCGCCAAGCGTAGGCCAACAGGCTAGCTAGGCCAAATGCCGTCATAACAATGGCCGACGGCTCGGGTACCTGCTCGAACCCAAGGCCGGAGGAGCAGGTGTTGTTGTTGCCCTCGTTTCCGGTCAGGGTTACGGTGAAGGTGTCGCCCGCCTTGCCGCTGAGTTTGAAAAAAGCATATTCCGGCGAATTGCCCACGGTCGGGAGGCCTTGCGTCACTCCGGTGGCGTCGCTGGAGCTCGTGATTTTGATCCAATTGGCATTGGCGGTATTCTGGTCGTGCGTTCCCAGAAGAGTCGTCAATACGAACGTGGCGTCCTTGGCCAAGGTGATTCTGAAGAAATCGAAGGTGCCCGCGGCGTCGGTCTGCCAAACGCCCGTGGCCGCAAGATCGGCAACGTTCTCGCCGATCGTCTGCGAGGGATCGTCGATCTTGGCGTATCCGCTGTTGTAGTAGGAATTGTTCCTAAGAGCTTCCACGCCGGCGATGTAAGAGCTTGGCAAGGAGGACAGGACATCCACTCCGGCGCCATTACTATTAACAACATCTTTCCATGCGACGTAATAGCCGTCGCTTCCATAGGCGTGGTCGCCGTTGGGATCGTATTGGGCCAACTTGCCAGACTGGTTGACATTCGTGGAACGCCATCCAGCGCCGGTCGTCGAGTCCAAGCCAAGCCATTCAATCGTCGTTGCGGCGGCCGATTGGGCCAATATGGCTGCAATGGCCGACACGGCCAAGATCCGTATCGAGCCTTTCATCATGCGTTTCATAAAACTACTCCTGAAAGATAAGTGTAA
>CAZNMP010000490.1:0-2133 GCA_964573875.1 uncultured Planctomycetaceae bacterium
CAGCCCCTGAAAGGTTTGCGATTGGGCTTAGTCCGCGAGCATTTCGGCGAGGGGCTGGATGGCGAAGTCGAGGCGGCCGTTCGCGAAGCAGTCCGTGTCTACGAGTCCCTGGGCGCAACGGTCCACGAGATTTCGCTGCCGCACAGCAAGTATGCAGTGGCGGTGTACTACATCATCGCACCGTGTGAAGCTTCAAGCAATTTGGCCCGGTACGATGGTGCACATTACGGCTACCGCACAAGCCAAAAGGCCGATCCCTCGGAAAACGCTTTGATCCAGATGTACTGCCACAGCCGTTCCGAAGGTTTCGGGGCCGAGGTGAAACGCCGCATCATGGTAGGCACCTATGCCCTGAGCGCCGGCTACTACGATGCCTACTACAAAAAAGCTCTAAAGGTTCGGCGGCTGATTCGCCAGGATTTCGACCGAGCCTTTGAGCAAGTGGATTTGATCGTCGGTCCGGTCACGCCCGCCCCGGCCTTTAAGATCGGCGAGCGAGTCGATGATCCGTTGGCGATGTACTTGTTCGATCTCTACACAGTCAGCACCAATCTGGCCGGCATCGGCGGCATGTCGATTCCTTGCGGCTTTAGCAGTTCCGGTCTGCCGATCGGCTTGCATCTTCAAGCCCCGCCCTTTGCCGAAGAACGATTGCTTCGCGGCGCCGCGATGTATCAGCAGGCAACCGACTGGCACACGAAGCAGCCGAAGCTGAGCTAACCCCCTGGACTGGGAGGGGCGACCGGCGTAGAATTGAATCACTTTTGCAGCAAGGTTGTGTGGTATCCAAGGTTTTCCGATGATGCCCATCGCGGCATCCCGTGAAACCTCCTATTTGGAACCAATGGAACCGTCCATGCACCACAAACGTGGAAAGCCCAAAGATTGTCGTGCAGGTTGCTTACTCTGTAAACCTCATAAAGCAAACCGTGCCAAGGGATCATTAAAGTCGCAAACGCGACAAGAGCGAATTGCTCGCGAGAAACAACAACAGCAGATCACTGAATTAGAGAATGAGCGATAAACCTTACACCATCATCATCGGCCTTGAAGTTCACGTTCAACTGCTCACCGAAAGCAAGATGTTTTGCGGGTGCAGCACAAAGTTCGGCGCGCCGCCGAACACGCAAACGTGCCCCGTGTGCATCGGCATGCCAGGTTCGCTGCCGGTGATCAATCGCAAGGCGTTCGCGTTGTCCGTGAAAACGGCCGTGGCGCTCAATTGCGAAATTCCCAACTTTACGAAATGGGATCGTAAAAACTACTACTATCCCGACCTGCCCAAGGGCTACCAGATCAGCCAGTTTGATCTGCCGCTGAGCCGCAACGGATGGCTGGAAATCGAGATGGCGGATTCGTCGGCCAATCACCCTAATCCTCTCCCAAAGGGAGAGGGGACAAAGCGACGCATCGGCATCATCCGGGCGCATCTCGAAGAAGACGCCGGCAAGAGCATGCACGACGAAGCCGCCGGCAAGGCCGATAGCCGCATCGATTTGAATCGCGCCGGCACGCCGTTGTTGGAGATCGTTAGCGAACCCGATCTGCGTTCGCCCGCCGAAGCCAAGGCGTATCTTACGGAATTGAAGCTGCTGTTGAACTATCTGGGCGTCTCCGACTGCAACATGCAGGAAGGCAGCTTGCGGGTCGATGCCAACATCAATCTGCACGTCGAGACACCCCAGGGCAAAATCGCCACGCCCATCGTCGAAGTAAAAAACATGAACAGCTTCCGCGCGGTCGAGCGGGCGCTTACCTACGAAGCCGACCGGCAGTGGCGCGAGTGGCAAGAAACACACCACAAGATGGGCGACGTGCCGAAATCGACCCGGGGCTGGGACGAAGGTTCTCAGACCACCCGGGAACAGCGGTCGAAAGAAGAATCAAGCGACTATCGCTATTTTCCCGATCCCGACCTCGTGCCGGTCACGGTCACCGAGGCCGAAGTGCAAGAGATTCGCGCCTCGTTGGGCGAGTTGCCTGCCGCGTTGCGCACGCGATTAGAGAAGAGCTACGGCATCACGCCCTACGACAGCGACGTGCTGGTCAACCAGGGCCGGGCGCTCGTGAATTATTACACGGAACTGGCCGACGCCTGCGGCGATGGCAAGACGGCCAGCAATTGGCTCCAGC
>CAZNMP010000491.1:0-2133 GCA_964573875.1 uncultured Planctomycetaceae bacterium
TGGCCGGCCAAAATCTTCACGGCCTGCTTGTAAAACTCCTTGGCAATATCGGCTGTGCGATGGCTCGGCCCGTCGTGAGCAACCGGATCCAGCGGCGGCACGCCCGTCTTCTGCGGATCGGTGTCGGCCACATTCCCGCCAAGCCCCTCGCCGCGGAAAACGACCACAAAACGATGCTCTTTCACCGGCTCCACAAAAATCTCGACGCCGGGAATCGATACCTTTCGCAATTTAATCGCCAGCGGAGCGCTTTCCTCGCTCGGAATGCGGCCGGCGCGGCGGTCGCAAATGTTGCCCTCGGCGTCCAACGTGCAGAAGTTGCAGCGAATCGCCACATCCTTCGGCCCAAGCTTGAACCCAACGCCTGTGGCCTCCAACGCGCCGCGGCCGATCAAATGCTTGATCGGATCGTAGCCGAACAGCCCCAGGTGTCCCGGCCCGCTGCCGGGGGTGATGCCTTGAGCGATCGGATAAAGCAAACCTTGGGTGCCATGCTTGGCCAAGGCGTCCAAATTGGGGGTCTTCGCAGCCTCCAACTCGGTTGGGCCGCCTTGCTCCACCGGCAAACCGCCCAGCCCGTCGGCCACCAGCATCACAATTTTCGACTTGTTTTGAATCTTCAGCTCACGCACCAAGTTTTGAATATCCACTTCTGGGGGCTCCTTTTATTTCCAGCTTAGATCGGTAGAATGTGTCACGGTAGCAAAAGTACGACCATTACGGAAGTAGGGGTAGTGGGAATCGAATTGCCTGCAAGATCATTAGCAATTGACCAGTGTTCAATGGCCAATGTTCAATGTTCAATAACCAAACGGTTTTGGTTCACAGAATTCTAATCCCCAACCCCTAACCCCTGACCTCTGACCTCTGACCCCTCAATCATGAAACCCTTAGATCCCATCGTATACGATTATTCCGGTTTGATCGCTCCCAAAGACGCCCCGCAAGTCGAGCGTTATACAGGCATTACCGAAGCCGAACTGAAATGGCTGGCCCCGCGTCTGTCGTCTGCCCGGCAAGAGATTTTCGACAACCTGGGCCTCTACTCCAGCGGTGCGGCCTTGCCCGAGGAAATGCAGCCCATGGACGCCGCTTTCTTCGACCTGCCGGAACGCCTGTTAGACGAAGACCGCGATCTCTTGGATCGGATCATCGCCGCCGGCGACCGGCTCGCCAAGGAAGTCGATCGCGTGCTGGTCCTCGGTATCGGCGGCTCGTACATGGGCGCCCGGGCGTTGTTCGAGGCCTGCTGCCATCCGTACCACAACGAGATTTCCCGCCAACGCCGCGGCGGCCGCCCACGGATCTACTTCGAAGGCAACAACGTCGATAACGACGCCGTCCAAGGTCTCCTCGATCTGGTCGAAGGCGCCGACGACTGGGGCATCGTCGTCATCAGCAAGAGCGGTGGCACGCTCGAAACGGCTGTCGCCTTCCGCGTGTTCTTCGAGGCCCTCAAAAAATCCTGCAAGGGCGACCAGGCTAAAATCCGCCGCCGCGTAATTCCCATCACCGGCGAAAAAGGCCGGCTCCGCGATTTGGCCAATGCCATCGGCTGTGAAGACATTTTCCCCATCCCCGATGGCGTTGGCGGACGTTTCTCGATCCTAAGCGCCGTCGGCCTGCTGCCGGCCGCCGTCATGGGCCTCGATGTCTACCATCTGCTCGAAGGCGCAGCCGCCATGAATGAGCGGTTCCGCACCGCGCCGCCGTTGGAAAACCCCGTGCTCGACTACGTCGGCATGGCCCGCCTCATGGAAACCCACCGCGGAGCCACCATCCGCGTGCTTTCCACCTGGGGTAAAGGCCTCGAAGCCGTCGGCCTCTGGTACGACCAGCTTCTCTCCGAAAGCTTGGGCAAGAACGGCCAAGGCGCCACCCCGCTGACGGTCGTCAACACCCGTGACCTCCACTCCCGCGGACAGCAACATCAGGAAGGCCGCCGCGACAAGCTGTTCACCAATCTAATCGTCGAACGCACGCACCGCGAGCCCGTCGCCGTCGAACGATCCGACCTCGACCAAGACCACCTCAACTCGCTCTCCGGCAAAACGCTGCCCGACATTTTGCGTGCGGCCTTCGCCGGCACGAATCAGGCCTACGCCGAGGATTTCCGCCGCACGGCCACGATTC
>CAZNMP010000492.1:0-2129 GCA_964573875.1 uncultured Planctomycetaceae bacterium
GTCAAGGACGTGTTGGGCGTCATGATCGCCAATCGCGGCGACGACTTGCCGGTCAGCGCCATGCCGGTCGATGGCACGTTCCCGACGGGCACTACGCAGTACGAGAAGCGGAGCATCGCCCAGGACATCCCGACTTGGGATTCCAAGATTTGCATCCAGTGCGGCCAATGCTCGTTGAATTGCCCCCACGCGGCCATCCGCCTCAAGGCTTTCGATCCGGCCAAGCTGTCCGGCGCTCCCGCCGGCTTCAAGTCGGTCGATTACAAGGGCAAGGAATTCCCCGGCTGGAAGTTTGTCGTGCAAGTCGCGCCCGACGATTGCACCGGCTGCGGCCTCTGCGTTGCAACTTGCCCCGCCAAGGACAAGGAGCGGGCCAATCACAAGGCCATCAACATGGAGCTGAAGACGCCTCAACTGGAACAAGAGCGGGCCAACTTCGACTTCTTCCTCGCCTTGCCCGAGGTGGATCGCTCGAAGGTCAAGCCCGACACGATCAAGGGCTCGCAATTCTTGCAGCCGTTGTTCGAGTTCTCGGGCGCGTGCGCCGGCTGCGGCGAAACGCCCTACGTCAAGCTGTTGACGCAGTACTTTGGCGACCGGATGCTGATTGCCAACGCCACGGGCTGCTCGTCGATCTACGGCGGCAACCTGCCCTGCACGCCTTATGCCTTCAATGGCGAAAGCCGCGGCCCCGCGTGGTCAAACTCGTTGTTCGAGGATTGTGCCGAGTTCGGTTTGGGCTTCCGGCTGGCCGTTGACAATCAACTGAAGTTCGCTGAGGAACTGCTCCGCCGGTTGTCGTCCCAATTGGGCGACGAACTGGTCGGTCTGCTGTTGAACAACAAGCAGGAGACCGAAGAGGAGATCGTCGCGCAACGGGCTCGCGTGGCCGAGTTGAACAAGAAGCTCAAGGCTATCGGCTCCGTCGATGCCAAGGCCCTCTTGGCTTCGTCCGACTACCTGATCCGCAAGAGCATCTGGAGCTTCGGCGGCGACGGTTGGGCCTACGACATCGGGTTCGGCGGCTTAGACCACGTCTTCGCCTCGGGCCGCGACGTGAATATCCTCGTGCTCGATACCGAAGTGTACTCGAACACGGGCGGACAAGCCTCGAAGTCCACCTTCCGCGGCGCCGTGGCCAAGTTTGCCGCCGGCGGAAAAGCCGGCTGCAAGAAGGATCTCGGCATGATCGCCATGGCCTACGGCAACGTGTTCGTCGGCCAGATCTCGCTGGGCGCCAATCCGATGCACGCCATCCGCACCATCCGGGCGGCCGAGTCGTATCGCGGCACCTCGCTGCTGATCGCCTTCTCGCACTGCATCAACTGGGGCATCAACATGGTCCAGGGCATGGAGATCCAGAAGGACGCCGTGGCCTGCGGTTACTGGCCGCTCTACAGCTTCGACCCGCGCGACGACGCTCACCCGTTCCAACTGGCGAGCAAGAAGCCGGTCGGCGCGTTCAAGGACTTCGCCTTGAAGGAAGCCCGTTTCGGCATCCTCTCGCGGTCGAAGCCCGAAGAATCGTCACGGCTCTTGGAGCTGGGCCAGCACGACATCGACAAGCGGTTCCACCTCTACGAGCAATTGGCCGGCGTCGATCGCACCGTTGCCGTCGAAGCAGCCGCGGAAGAAGCGAAAAAAGCCTAGTCGGCGAAAAATTCGCAATGTCTTGATTTTATCGGGGCGGCATCCTAGATGCCGCCCCGATTTTTTTGCGCCCTATCCGACTTTCTCGCCCCGATGGGGCACCATTTCTTTCTGCCCGGCAAAATATAGCGAATCGAGCAAACAGGAACGGCTGCACAACCAAGCACTCTGTTGCTGTTTTTCGCCGTTGGGTAAGAAATACGCCCAAACGCAGCCACGGGAGCCAATAATCCGGAACCGGCCAATCCTGATGCAAAACACCTCCCTGATTCTCAGGGCTTGACCGCGCGGTATAATTCTGGCGAGGAGCGGGTGTCCTACATCAAGACTACGGACCTTAAGGAGATGGAACTATGTCTGTCGATCTCAGCACGACCTATCTCGGTTTGAAGTTGAAGAACCCCCTGGTGATTTCCGCCTGCCCCCTGACGGGCGACATCGACCAGCTTCGCCGTTTGGAGGAGGCCGGGGCGGCTGCG
>CAZNMP010000493.1:0-2117 GCA_964573875.1 uncultured Planctomycetaceae bacterium
TGCCTTCGCAGGCCTCACAGCGGCCGCCTTTCACGTTGAAGCTGAACCGCCCCGGCTTGTAGCCCCGCGCCTTCGCGTCGGGCAACTGAGCGTATAGATCGCGGATTTCATCGAACAACTTGATGTACGTCGCGGGATTCGAGCGCGGCGTTCGCCCGATTGGCGACTGGTCGATCGAAATCATCCGATCCAGATGTTCCAGCCCCTCGATCTTTTCATATTGACCGGGATTGCCGACGCCGAAATTCAAGTCGCGATTCAGGGCCTCGACCAGAATATCGTTCACCAGCGAACTCTTGCCCGAGCCCGATACGCCGGTAACGCACACAAACGTGCCGAGCGGAATTTCAACGTCGATATTCTTGAGATTGTTGTGCGTGGCGCCCCGAACGATCAACTTGGCGTCACCCGCGGGGCGCCGCTTGGCGGGAATCTTGATCTCCCGCCGGCCGGAAAGAAATTGCCCCGTCACGCTCTTCGACTCGCCTATCACTTTGTCGAGTGATCCGGCCGCCACCACATGACCGCCCCGCACGCCGGGCCCCGGCCCAAAATCCACGATGTGGTCGGCCGCACGCATCGTGTCTTCATCGTGTTCGACCACCACGACCGTATTGCCTTGATCGCGCAGCCGAGCCAAAGTTTCCAACAAGCGGTCGTTGTCGCGCGGATGCAAACCAATCGAAGGCTCGTCGAGAATGTACAACACCCCGACCAACCCGCAGCCGATTTGCCCCGCCAGCCGAATGCGCTGCATTTCGCCGCCCGAAAGCGTCGGCGCGGTGCGGCTAAGCGTCAGATATTCGAGCCCGACGTTTTGAAGAAATTGCAGCCGCCCTCGAATCTCCTTGAGCACGTCGGCGGCAATCTTCTGGCCTGTTGCATCCAAATCCAACGCGCCGAAAAAATCGGTCGCCTCGGAAACGGCCATGTCGCAGATCTCGGGCAACGACCGGGCTGCACGGTCGGCAAACTTCGCGGCAAGACTCGTCACCTTGACCGCCCTGGCCTGCGGATTCAACCGCGCGCCCTCGCAATGGCTGCAACCCAACACGCGCATGTACTTCTCAAGCTGCCTGCGTTGCGGACGGCTTTTCGTCGTTCGATACTGCGAAAGCAGCTTGGGGATAATGCCTTCATACTTTCCGCCCCACTTGTAGCCTG
The DNA here is from genome assembly GCA_964573875.1 of uncultured Planctomycetaceae bacterium. Classification (GTDB taxonomy): domain Bacteria; phylum Planctomycetota; class Planctomycetia; order Pirellulales; family Thermoguttaceae; genus CAYWGR01. Next base: position 1,165 of record CAZNMP010000493.1, read on the forward strand.
ATCGGCCGCTGCGCCATGTGAATGTGATGTGTTCGTCGCCGGTGCCCCAAAGCAAGGCATGTTGCAGCTTGGGATCGAGTTCTTCCCACGCCGTTTCCAAAACCGTGCCCGCCGGCAAGTTGAATTTCCGCTCCAAGGTCTCGGCCACGCCTCGATAGATATGCCGTCGCCAGCGGCCCATCTCGCGCCATTCGCCGACCAATTCCATGCAACCTTGCTGGAACGAACGGCTCGGATCGGGGACCAATCGCTCGGGATCAAATGTGTAAATTTGCCCTAGCCCGCTGCATTCCATGCACATCCCTTGCGGACTGTTGAAACTGAACAACTGCGGACTTGGCGGCTCGAAACTTAAATTACAATGCGTACAAGCATAATGCGCCGAAAGCAGAATCGGAGCCGCCCGATCCGCCGCTTGCTGCAATTCCCGCTCCTCTCTCCCCTCTTCCCTCTCCCCTCTCCTCTCTCCTCTCTCCCCTTCTCCCTCTTCCTCCTCCATCGCCACCATTAAGTTGCCATCGCCCTGACGCAAGGCCGACTCGACCGCCTCGGCCAGTCGCGTGCGAATCTTGGGCCCCATCGTAAGCCGATCCACGACAACCTCGATGTTGTGTCGCATCTGCCGATCCAGCCGCAAATCGTCGCTAAGCCGAACCACCCGGCCATCGACCCGGGCACGGAGAAAACCCTGCTTCAAAAGATCTGCGAAAAGGTCGCGGTGTTCACCCTTCTGACCGCGGATCAAAGGGGCTAAAACCAGAAATTTCGCGCCGGCAGGCATATCCATGATGCGCGCCAAAATCTGCTCGCGCGTCTGCGCGGTGATCGGCCGCCCGCATTGCGGACAGTGGCCCGTCCCCACCCGGGCAAAGAGCACCCGCAGATAATCATAAATCTCGGTGATCGTGCCGACGGTCGAACGAGGACTCTGCCCGCCGGTCTTCTGCGAAATC
>CAZNMP010000494.1:0-2086 GCA_964573875.1 uncultured Planctomycetaceae bacterium
TTCAACAATTGCTTGGCGCTGAAGTGGGGCGCTGAAGAACTGCAACGTCTCTATAAACCGTCATTCTGAGCGAAGCGAAGAATCTCCGTGAGCCTATCTATGTCCCAATATCCCAACGAGATCCTTCACTTCGCTCAGGATGACGGTTCCTCCCTGGCCAACGACTTTGCAGTTCTCCTGAAGTGGCGCGGCAATTGATTGCGAAACGAAGCTGTTTCTGCTAAAATGTCCGATACCTTCCGGATATGTCCCCCTACCTTTACCTTAGTCAAGTTTTCAAGGAGCATCCATGTCCCGGCATCAATCCTCCCGTCGTGATTTTCTGAAGAAATCGATTACGGCCGCGGCCGTCGGCGGCGTTGTGCCTTATGTCCGTTGGAGCGAAAAGGCGTTTGCCAACAATGCGGCGAATGATCGGCCGCGGATCGGCTGCATCGGCGTCGGCAGCATGGGGACGGGCGACGCCGCTCATCATGCAAACTTCGGCGACATCTTGGCGGTTTGCGACGTCGATTTACGCCATGCCGAGAACGCCAAGAATCATCCCGGCATCGGCAAAGGCAAGGCCGACCTCTACGGCGACTATCGCAAGGTGCTCGAACGCAACGATATCGACGTGGTCAGCGTCGTGACGACCGATCCTTGGCACGTAAAGATTTCGATCGAAGCCCTTCAGGCCGGCAAGCACGTCTTCTGCCAGAAGCCACTCACGTTGACGCTTGAAGAAAATCAACTGATCCGCAACGCCTGCAAAAAGTTCGACAAACAGGTTTTCATCGTTGGCACGCAACAGCGAAGCGATTCTCGTCTGTTCCTTCGCGCGATCAACATGGTGCAGAAGGGGCTTCTGGGCGATATCAAGAAAATTACCGTCGGCATCAACGGCAGTCCGACGGGCGGGCCTTTCCAAAAAGCTACTCCACCCAAGGAACTGAATTGGGATATGTGGCTTGGCCAAGCGCCCAAGGTGGATTACATGGAAAAACGCTGCCACTACGAATTCCGCTGGTGGTACGAATACTCGGGCGGCAAATTCACCGATTGGGGCGCGCATCACGTCGATGTGGCCACCTGGGCCATCGGACATGACAAAGAAGGCATGGGGCCCGTCGAGATCAACGGCGCCGACGCCAAGCATCCGGTGCCGTTCAAAGACGGTTACCCAACCGTGGACAACTGCTACAACACGTCACACGACTTCGCCGTGAAGGTGAAGTATGCCAACGGCATTGAAATGACCGTCGATAGCCGTAGCGACAACGGCGTTTTGTTCGAGGGCACAAAGGGCCGTATCTTCGTCAATCGTGAAAAGATTACTGGCAAGCCGATCGAGGAAAAGTGGGACAAAGACCAATACGGCGAGGAGGATCTGAAACGTCTCTACAAAGGCAAGGTCTACGAAGGGCACAAGGAAAACTTCTACCGGTGCATCCGCGAGGGCGGGCTCACCGTTTCCGACGTATTCAGTCACGTCCAGGCGATGAATACCTGCCACCTCTGCGCAATTGCCGCGCGGTTGGGCCGCACGATCCATTGGGATCCCCAGGCCGAGAAGATCACGGGCGACGACCAGGCCGCCGCGTTCTTCGCCCGGACGCCCCGGCAGGGCTTTGAGATTCCCCGGGTGTAGCAAAAATTTCCGCCGCTTGCGGTTTGCCCCCCTCGTGTAAAACCGCAAGCGGCGTTATTCTAGGGGCATGAGTTTTTGGACCAATAAAGTCGTTTTGGTGACCGGCGGTTCTAGCGGGCTGGGTCGCGCCATTGCCGAAGGGTATGCCAAGGCAGGCGCGAAGCTGGCCATCGTCGGCCTCGAACAACCGCAAGTCGAGCAGGCGGCCGCGGAGATGAAGGCCGCCGGCGGCGACGTGCTTGGCGTTTGCGCCAATATCACCCGGCAGGAAGACGTGGACCGGCTGTTTGCCCAAACGTTGGAGCATTTCGGGCGGCTCGACGTGCTGGTGAACAATGCCGGCCGCTCGATGCGTGGCAAGGTTTTGGACACGACTCCGGAGCAGTTCCGCGATTTGATGGAATTGAACTTCATCGCCTTGGTGCGTTGCACGCGGGCGGCCGTGCCGCATCTGTT
>CAZNMP010000495.1:0-2063 GCA_964573875.1 uncultured Planctomycetaceae bacterium
CCAATGCTTGAGCATCCAGGGAAACGTTTGCGACACGGCATAACAGGCCGTCCACAAACAGACCGTGGCGATCGACATGGCCCGGCCCCGGATGCGCGTCGGAAATATTTCGGCCATGATGACCCAAACCACGGGCCCCATCGCCATTGCAAACGCGGCTACGTAGCCGAGCAGGCATAGCAAAATCCAGATGCCGGCAACATGCTCCAAAGCGAATGCGCCGCCTAGCAAGGCAAGCGATATGCCCATGCCGGCGGTGCCTACGAGCAACAACGGTTTGCGACCCCAACGGTCGATGGTTCCGATAGCCACCAACGTGAAAAGCATGTTGACGATGCCAACCGTGACGGTGTCGCCGATGGCCTGCGCGGTTTTCATGCCGGCTGTTTTGAAAATCTCGGGACAATAGTAAAGCACTACGTTGATACCGGTGATTTGTTGAAGCACGGCCAGTGTCAGGGCCACAGCTAAGGGACGCCGCATGGCGGGAGCAAACAGTTCGGCAAGCGATCCTTTTTCCTCGGCCAAAACAAGTCGAATTTCACGCATTTGAGATTCCGCCTGTTCCGGACCGCTAATCCGCTCCAAAACACGGAACGCCTCGGATTCGCGGCCGCGCTCGGTAAGCCATCGCGGGCTTTCAGGCACGAAAAACAAGAGCAGAAAGAACAATATGGCCGGCAAAACCCCGGAGCCGAACATCCATCGCCAGCCCACGGCGACGTTCCATGTCTGATCACCCTGGCCGGCGATCACGGCGTTGACAAAGTAAACCGCCACCATGCCGCTGACGATGGCCAATTGGTTGAGCGAAACCATGCGGCCACGAATGCGGGCGGGCGCTACTTCGGCGATATACAGCGGCGAAAGCATCGAGGCCATGCCGATGCCAAGCCCGCCGAGTAGGCGCGCGACGACGAATTGCGACACGGTTGACGGCATTGCAGCGCCGATGGCTGAAATGGTGAATAAGGCGGCGGAAAGCAACAGAACTTTCTTCCGGCCCAAGGCATCGCTCAACAAGCCGGCCGAGGCAGCGCCGAGAATGCAACCCAGCAACGCACACGAGGCGACCCAGCCTTTTTGAATTGCATCGAGAGCAAAATGCTCCTCCATGAATCCGATAGCGCCGGAAATCACGGCCGTATCGTAGCCGAACAACAGACCGCCCAACGCCGCTACCGAGGCGAGCAGGTAAACATAAGCTGTACCGCTTTTTGGATTCCGTGGCATGGGAGTTGTATGCGCTAAATTGTTATAGGTTGGATGCAAGAGCGGCAATTTTTTTGGCTGTTCCGTCATTCTGAGCAAAGCGAAGAATCTCGTTGGAATCACAGAGATTCTTCGCGTTGCTCAGAATGACTATTTGCCATGATTTCTTGTCAGCCCCTTGAATGTTTGGTCCGCATTTCCTTATTCTCGCCGTGATTCGTGGTTTCTAAAAGGGTGTGCGTAAGATCGTCATTTATTTTGACAACCAACGTCATAGACCTGTCATGGGCTTTGGGGCAATAAATAATGAAAGAGTCGCTTTGTCTATCCTGTCATCTTGCAGATCGCCTATTTATGAACTCACGTCAACGCGTCGAAGCCGCCCTGAATCACCAACAACCCGACCGTGTTCCTCTCGATTTGGGCGCCAGCGCCGTAACCGGCATGTCGGTCAGCAGCGTCTACAAGCTGCGCCAAGCATTGAAGCTCGATCCGCCAGGCACGCCCGTCAAAGTGACCGAAGTGTATCAGATGCTCGGCGAGATTGCTCCCGATCTGCAAGAGGCCTTGGGAGTCGATGTCGTGAGCTTAGGGTTTGCGGAATCGTTTTTCGGCTTCGAGTTCAAGGATTGGAAACCATGGACCACCTTCGACGGCACCCCGGTGCTCGTGCCCGGCGGCTTTAATACGCAGCCGGAACCCAACGGCGACATCTTGATGTATCCCGAGAATGATCGAACCGCGCCGCCGAGCGGACGGATGCCCAAGGGCGGGTTTTACTTCGACTCGATCGTGCGGCAGCCCCCGATCGACGATGATAAATTGAATGTGGAAGACAACTTGGAGGAATT
>CAZNMP010000496.1:0-2006 GCA_964573875.1 uncultured Planctomycetaceae bacterium
GGCCGGGGGCGGACGGCTGCTTTGGCCACGGACGTGGCGCCGCACTGGGTCGGTGGGTTCGTCGATTGGGGCGATAGCCGCGTCGTGCAGCCTGTTGCCGGTGATGGGATCGAAGTTGGCTGTCGGTACGCCCGGTTTTTCCGCAATCTATTGGTTTGGGCGGGAAAGCTAGAACAATAGCTGAGAGAATTGTCGGCAATATCGTAACTAGAACCAATCATTGTTGAATAAGGAAGATATTAAATGCTTCGAGGCAATGCCATCGTTGGACAGAGCGGCGGACCTACCAGCGTGATCAACGCGAGTCTTTGTGGAGTCATTCAAGGGTGCCTTGCCCAAAAGGACATCGGCCGGACACTCGGGATGCGGTATGGCATCGAAGGCTTCATGCAGGGCAATGTGATCGACCTGGGGCGCGAGGCTCCGGCCGTGATCGAAGGTCTGCGCACCACGCCAAGTTCGGCTTTGGGAAGCTGCCGCCACAAACTAAAAGATGCGGATTTCCCCGCCATTCTGGAGAAGCTGAAGCAATACGATATCCGCTACTATTTCCTTGCCGGCGGCAACGACACCATGGATACGATCCATCGCGTTGAGAAGTATTGCCGAGAGCATGGCTACGAATTGATCGGCGTGGGCGTGCCGAAGACGGTCGATAACGATCTTTGCGGGACGGACCATACGCCGGGTTTCGGCAGTGCGGCTCGTTATGTGGCGATGTCGGTCAAGCAGGCCGGAATGCTCGCCCGCGATATGAAGAAAGTGGACCAGTATGTAATTTTTCAGACCGTCGGTCGTTCGGCCGGTTGGCTTCCGGCCGCCGCGGCATTGGCCAGGAAGTCGGAAGACGACGCCCCGCACATTATTCTGATGCCTGAGCGGGCGTTTGACCGTGAAAAGTTCTTGGCCGACGTGAAACGTTGTCACGATCGTTACGGTTGGTGCAGCGTGGTATGCGGCGAAGGCGTTTGCTATGCCGACGGCACGCCGATCAGCGCTTCGCAGACGAAAGACAAGTTTGCGAACGTCGAGTTTGGCGCGATGGGCGGCACCAGCGCGGCCATGATGCTGCATCGCATGATTAACGCCGAATTCGGATGGCGCGGCGAGTTCCAAGTTTGCGAATCGTTGCAGATGTGCGCCGCCGACCGAGCCGAGCCCGGTGACGTGGAAGAAGCTTATGCCTGCGGGCGTCGTGCCGTTGAATTGGCTGCCGGGGGCACGTCGGGCGTGATGGTTAGCATCGTGCGCGAGTCGAGCAATCCTTATCGCTGGTCGCTGGGCACGGCGCCGCTGGCCGAAGTGGCGTTGGGCGCGAAACCGATGCCCGACGAATTCATCAACGCCGAAGGCAATTATGTTACCCAGGCCTGCATCGACTACTTAAAGCCGCTTGTAGGCGAATTGCCCGACTACGTGCGATTGGCCGGCGTGCCGGCGTAATAGCAGGATGGGGGCAAGCGAAGATGAGCCCCACGGTCCCGACATTGCTTATCTGAGACCCAATAGCTGTACGGGTTTCGGCGGCCGCTTCTGAACTGTCGTACAATCGGCGCACATTCCGGGAGCTGTTAGCTCCAGGCTAAACGGTTGTGCATTTTGCGGTCTGTGGATTAATCGCCATATTTCTTGCTGCACCCTTCGTAGCGAAAATGCTTGCTACATCGCGTATATCCGCTATAATGACGGTTCACGCTTGCTACGGTTTTTCCCCTCCCTGCCACCCCTGCCTGGTATTGTGATGTGCTATTCCGTCCAGTTTCGTTTTGCTTTGTGGATCGGCGTGGTTGTTTGTTTGGTGTTCGTGCAAATATCCTTTGCGGCAGAGCAAAGAACGGAGCCGGCGAAACACGGACCTGCGCCCGGCGAAAATCTTTTAGTCAATCCAGGCTTCGAGGATGGAACCGGCTGGACTCTGATCGGCTCGGGCGCGCAGTGGGACGCCAAAGTTGCACGCCAAGGCGGCCGCTCCTTGCGTTGCTCGAATGCCGCTTCGGATGAAACTT
>CAZNMP010000497.1:0-1988 GCA_964573875.1 uncultured Planctomycetaceae bacterium
CGGAATCCCACACTGGCAGAGCCAGTGGCACTCAATGAACAAAACCCCAACAGCGCGAATCACTACATGAGCGCCATCCCTCGACATCGTTTGCCGCGCAAATCGTGGCAGGCTTCTTTGTTGTTCTTGCTCTTGTTGGCGCTGAGCGCTTTCAAGGTATGGCGTCCCGCGGATAGCCCTCCCTCGAAATCACCACAGCCAAGCAGTGAAAAAACTTTTCGCGTGGGTCGCGTCGTCGATGGCGACACCATAGTATTGGCCGATACGAAAGAAAAAATCCGCCTGATCGGAGCCAACACGCCCGAGACCGTCAAACCGAACTGCCCCGTCGAGTCTTGGGGACCGGAAGCCTCGGCCTTCACCCGCGATTTCCTATCCGGCGGAGAAGTCCGCTTGGAATTCGACGGCGATCGTCGCGACAAATACAATCGGTTGTTGGCCTACGTTTGGGTCGGCGATCGAATGCTCAACGAGGAGCTGATCCGCGAAGGTCTTGCCCGAGCCGAGTTACAGTATCACTATTCTTCCGCCATGAAAGATCGCTTCCGCCGTGCCCAAGCCGAGGCCAAAGCCGCTCGACGCGGCATCTGGTCGGGAAACGATACTGCCGAGGCCAAACGCCGATAAACAACGTTTCGCCGAAGTTTTTGCAACCACTCCCCGCCCTACCGAAAACTTCGACAATCCAGCACCATCCTTCGTAAAGCGGGCTGGCTTGCCCGCAGGTGATTTGTGATGTTGCTTGAGCAGAAGATTCTGACGTTGCTAAAACGAGAAAATGTCATCCTGAGCATAGCGAAGGATCTCGTTGATACATAGATAGTTAGCGATGACAGACGAGATTCTTCACTGCGTTCAGAATGACAAATAAATGCATCTTTGCGGTTCTCCTGGCCGCCAAAACCCGTCACTTGTGAACCCCTGAGCGTCCTGGTAAAATTCATGGATTCTCAAAGTTGTTCCTTATAGGTGAGCAAGAAAGACTATGAGCAGCGGCAATCTGAAAGTAGCGGTAATCGGCGGTGACGGCACGGGCCCCGAAGTGGCGGCCGAAGGCCTCAAGGTTCTCAAGGCAGTCGCCAAACTCGAAGGCATCCAACTGGGGACCAAAGATTTCGATCTCGGCGGCGAGCGCTATCTGAAGACCGGCGAAATCCTGCCGCCCGACGTTTTCAACGAACTGAAAACCTATCCGGCCATCTTGCTCGGCGCGGTCGGCCATCCCGGCGTCGCGCCCGGCATCATCGAAAAAGGATTGCTCTTGGAACTCCGTTTCAAGCTTGACCAATACATCAACCTTCGCCCGGTCAAGTTGTTTCCCGGCGTTGAAACGCCCTTGGCCGGCAAAGGCCCCAAAGACATCGATTTCGTCGTCGTGCGCGAAAACACCGAAGACATGTACGTCGGCATGGGCGGTTTCCTCAAGAAGGGCACCCCCGACGAAGTCGCCATGCAAACCGCCGTCTACACCCGCAAAGGCTGCGAACGCTGCATCCGCTGGGCATTCAACTACACGCGAAAACGTAATCAGAAGAAGCGCCTCACGCTTGTGGCGAAGACAAACGTCCTGACCTACGGCCACGACCTCTGGTGGCGCACCTTCCAGGAAGTCGCCAAAGAGTATCCCGATATCCAAACCGACTACAACCACGTTGACGCCTGCTGCATGTGGATGGTTAAGAATCCCGAACACTACGACGTGATCGTCACTACCAACATGTTCGGCGACATCATCACCGACCTTGCCGGCATCTTGCAAGGCGGCATGGGCGTGGCCGCCGGCGGCAACATCAATCCCGATGCAGGCGGCGTCAGCATGTTCGAGCCCATGGGCGGCAGCGCTCCGAAATACACCGGCACCGGTATGATCAATCCCATCGCGGCCATCAACGCCGCCGGCATGTTGTTGGAACAATCCGGCTACGATAAAGCCGCCGAACGGGTAAACAAGGCTATCCAAACCGTCACTGGCACCAAGATGAAGAGCC
>CAZNMP010000498.1:0-1974 GCA_964573875.1 uncultured Planctomycetaceae bacterium
AACCACTATTCACGATCCATTAACTCATGCTCGACCGCCGATTCATTCTCGACAACGCCGATTTCGTCCAGCAAAACTGCAACAACCGGGGCGTCAAAGTTGACGTGCCGCGTTTCGTGCAACTCGAAGCGACGCGCAAGGTTCTTCAGATGGAAGTCGAGGAGCTGAATCGCAAGGCCAACGAGGTGTCGAAGTCGATCGGCAAGGCCAAAGACCCAGCCGAGCGTGAAGCTCGCAAGGAAGAAGGCCGGCAACTCCGCGAGAAAACCCAGTCGGCTCAGGTGCAAGTCGATCAGTTGGCTGCCGAGGCCGATGTGATCTACCGCCAGATTCCGAATCTTTCGCACCCCGACGCTCCGATCGGCGTGGACGACAAGTCGAACCTCGAGGTGTTTCGCGGCAAGACGCCGTTGCCCACGTTCGATTTCAAACCATTGGACCACGTCGAACTGGCCGAAAAGCTCGATCTGGTGGATTTCGAGGCGGGCGCGCAAGTAGCAGGCCACGGTTTCTACTTCCTGAAGAACGACGCCGTGCTGCTTGAACTGGCATTGCAGCGCTATGCGGTCGATGTGCTGATGCGTGAAGGGTTCACGCCGATGACCACGCCCGACCTCGCGCGCAACGACGTGCTGGCCGGCACCGGCTATATTCCCCGCGGACCGGAAACGCAAATCTACAGTATCGACAATTCCGACTTGAGCCTCGTAGCCACGGCCGAAATCACGCTGGGCGGCATGTTGGCCGGCCAAACGCTTGAAGCCGAGCAACTGCCGATCAAACTGTGCGGCATCAGCCACTGTTTCCGCACCGAGGCCGGCGCACACGGCCGCGCCACGCGCGGGCTGTACCGCGTTCACCAGTTCACCAAGATCGAGATGTTCGCCTTCACGTTGCCCGACCAGAGCGAGGCGATGCTAAGTCATCTGCGCGACCTGGAATGCCGGCTGTTCGACGGCCTTGGCATCCCCTATCGCGTGGTTGATACCGCCACGGGCGATCTTGGCGGGCCGGCTTATCGCAAGTTCGACCTCGAAGCCTGGATGCCCGGCCGCGGTGAGTTCGGCGAAGTCACGAGCACGAGCAATTGCACCGATTTCCAAGCCCGGCGGTTGAATATCCGCTTCAAGATCAAAGGCGAGAAGGGCACCCACTTCCTCCACACGCTGAACGGCACCGCCATCGCCATCAGCCGCGCGCTGATCGCCATCATGGAGAACTACCAACAAGCCGACGGCTCGATCCTTGTGCCCGAAGTGCTTCGACCGTTTGTGGGCAAGGAACGGATCGTGGCGAAAGGCTGATTTTGTATAGGTCAGCTTCTCATCTCGCTTGGTGGTACTTTGTTTTGCAAGTTTTTTTGGTTTTTGCACCAATAAGTGTGGTCGGGCTTCCCTGCGCGAAAAGACCGCTGTGGCCAAATAAATGCCTTTAGACAGGGCACTTCGGCAGGTATAATCGCGCGCGGCGGGTAAAAAGTATGGAAACTGGTTTAATGCACAAAAAATCGGCGGAAGACAACGTAACATGATGGTATGCAAGGGGCTTACGGCGTTTTTTCGGAGGGGAATTTACTGGGTAAATTTTCAGAAAAGTGCCGAATTAGGGTTACGGCGAATTTGGGGACGCGGAGGATCGACGTAAGTGCTTTGGCGAGGCTCGGTAACGCTCGTAACGACCTGTCGGAGAATTGACGTAAAGCCTATTTGCACTGAGGTTCCGTAGCGAGGAACGCCAGGTTGATTAGCGCGTAGGCGCGGGGTTGAATTGGGGTCGAAATGAGCGAAAATCGAACCGCAGATGGACGCGAATGAACGCGGATAGGGGCGGACTGCCGTGCTTCCTTTTTGTCGTAAAAGATTGAAAGGACGAAAGACTAACGCCAGACCATCAGCCAAGGCTGGGATGTCGAACGAAAATCGCGCAAAGGCGCGAAGGCGCAAAGAAACCGCAGACGTACGCAGGTGAACGCGG
>CAZNMP010000499.1:0-1920 GCA_964573875.1 uncultured Planctomycetaceae bacterium
CCCCACGGCGATCCATGTGGCCGCGGCGCGAACGATCCACGACCGGATTATCCCTTCTCTTCATGCTTGCAGCGAAGCGCTGGCAACCAAAGCGGCCGAATGGATGACGATTTTGAAGATCGGCCGTACGCATTTGGCCGATGCCACACCGCTTTCGCTCGGTCAGGAGATCAGCGGACTCGCATGGCAGTTGGATCTCTCGACCAATCGCGCCAATCAGGCGATTGAACCGCTCCGTGAACTGCCGGTCGGCGGCACGGCCGTCGGCACGGGCCTGAACACCCATCCCGAATTCGCCGAGCGCGTCTGCTCGCTGTTGGCGGATGAGCTGGGCATTACTTTCATGGAAGCAGGATGCCACTTCGAGGCCAACGCACAACGCGATGGACTGGTCGAATGCCACGGCCAACTGCGCACCATCGCCTCGACCCTGTTCAATGTGGCCAACAATATCCGTTGGCTGGCTTCCGGGCCGCGATGCGGTTTTCACGAAATCAAACTGCCCGACCGTCAGCCGGGCAGTTCGATCATGCCGGGCAAGATTAACCCGGTGTTGTGCGAAAGTACGATGCAAGTTGCCGCCCGGGTGTTGGGCAACGATCAAACCATTACGCTATGCGGCGCGGCCGGCGGCCAGTTCCAATTGAACATTATGATGCCCGTCATGGCCGATACCGTGTTGGAAAGCATACGGCTCATGGCTAATGCCACTAACTCGTTCACGAAGCTATGCATTGCCGAGATGGAACCGAATCCGGAAGCGTGTGAGGCATCTGTTGAAAAAAGCCTTGCAATGGCGACCGGATTGAATCCTTATATCGGCTACGATCGCGCAGCCTCGCTGGCCAAGGAGGCGTTTGCCACGGGCCAGACAATCCGCGAGCTTTGCCGCCAAAAGAAGGTTTTGCCCGAGGACCAACTCAACGAGGCCTTGGATCCCTGGCGGATGACCCACCCGAAATCATAATGCGGGCATCATGACTTGTCCGCAAAAACCTTCACATCGCGCGGTCGGACGTAGACCTTGCTCCCGCTGCTGATGTGAAGCGATCGGTAACGATCTTGCGTAAGTTCCGCGCAGAGATGCTCGCCCGAGTCAGCCTGCAATTCCAAACGAACGTTAGGGCCGGCCGAATGAATGCGAGTGACCGTGGCCGGCAGCGCCGGATTGCCGCCGAGCGTTACATCGACATCGAGTTCGTGCGGCCGAATGAAAACCCTGGCCGCCTGCGTCGGTGATCCGGCATGTTCCGGCGATTCCCAGGCCAACGTAGCGAAATGCACCTTGCCGCCTTCCACGCGCCCGTGGAAAAAGTTCACTTGCCCCAGAAATTTTACGACGAACTCGGTGCTCGGCTTGTGAAACACCTCGTCGGGCGTGCCGATCTGCTCGATGCGGCCCTCGTTCATCACCAGCACGCGGTCGGCTAATTCCAACGCCTCATCTTGATCGTGCGTCACGAAAACGCTCGTCAGGTGAATCTCATCGTGCAGCCTTCGCAACCACTGCCGAAGCTCCTGCCGCACCTTGGCATCGAGCGCGCCGAACGGCTCGTCCAATAGCAGCACTTTCGGCTCGATGGCCAGTGCGCGAGCCAACGCCACACGTTGCCGCTGCCCGCCGGAAAGCTGGTGCGGATAACGATGGGCCATGTTCTCCAACTGCACCAGTTTCAGCAGACGCATGACCTTGTACTTGATGAGATTGCGGCCAGGTCGATGCCGCCGCGGACGCACGCGCAGGCCGAACGCCACGTTCTCGAAAACTGTCATGTGGCGGAACAGAGCGTAATGCTGGAAGACGAAGCCCACCTGCCGGCTGCCGACATTGCGATGGGCGACATCTTCGTCCTGAAACAAAATTGCGCCACTCCCTTGGTCGGGTTCTTCCAGCCCGGCAATGATCCGCAACAACGTGGT
>CAZNMP010000500.1:0-1916 GCA_964573875.1 uncultured Planctomycetaceae bacterium
TGTGCGTTCCATTACGCGAAAACGCAGTTGGGCGCTGACGGGCACTCCCGTGGAAAACAGCGCGGAAGACCTGCTGGGCATCTTCGAGTTCCTCGCGCCGGGATTCCTTTCGCCCGAGATGAAACCGCGCAGCATGGGCCGCTCGATCAGCAATTACATTCTGCGCCGCACGAAAGACCAGGTTTTACACGATTTACCGCCCAAACTGATTCACGATGAACCGCTAGACCTCACTGCGGAACAGCGAGAAAGCTATCGTCTGGCGGAAGACGAAGGCATCGTTCGGCTGACGGAATTGGGCGATGGAGCCACGATTCGCCATGTTTTCGAGTTGTTATTGCGGCTCAAGCAGATCTGCAACTTCGATACGGCAACCGGCGCGAGCGCGAATATGGAACGGCTCGAGGCCGATCTGGAAGAAATCGCCGATAGTGGCCGCAAAGCCATCGTGTTTAGCCAATGGGTCGGAGCCATCAAGCAAATCGCCCGACAAATTGAACGTTTTGGCCCCATGGAATACCACGGCCAAGTGCCCCATCCGCGCCGTGACGCCGTTATCCGGCAATTCCGCGAAGATTCGAGCAAGCACGTCTTGCTGATGAGCTATGGAGCGGGAAGCGTCGGGCTGAATCTCCAATTCGTCAACTATGTTTTTCTTTTCGATCGCTGGTGGAACCCGGCCGTCGAAGATCAAGCCATCAATCGGGCGCATCGAATCGGCGTGGACGGGCCGGTTACGGTTACGCGATTCTTGACGCTCGACACGATCGAGGAACGAATCGACCGCGTTCTGCAAGAGAAACGCGAGTTGTTCGACACCATTCTCTCCGGCGCCGAATCACACCGCAAGCTCGGTCTGACGCAGAACGAACTATTTGGATTGTTCCAATTGAAATGCCCCGCCGGCCCGATCAAAGTGGCGGCGTAGCGACGGCATCGTTTTTCTCGCGCGATTACTTGCCCGGGGCAAGGAACAGGCCGATTTCGGAAATCGCCGGGCACACGGCCGCCTGTGTGATGCGAAGGCGGACCTTCGCGGTGGTCGTCGTCTTGGTCTGCAACAAGCGTTGGTTGCCGATGCTCGTGGCCTTGGCTAATTCGACCCAACGGCCGCCGTCCCAGGCGTCAACGGCAACCGCATCGATTCGTTGTCCCAGCGGCAGATACTCGCGCACCCGCACGACGTTGAATGTAGTCGGTTGCCCTAGGTCGAGAACAAGCTCGGGCGTTTTGACGGAATCATCGGTGGTCCAGTAGGTATCGCGATTGCCGTCAACAACGTTGGCCGGCGCGAATTTCGGATCGTTGCCTCGCGTATTGTCGGCCGTTGCATTGGCTTTCCTTGCCAAATCCACGGCAAAGGTGGCCGCGAGCGTTTTTTGCCAAGCTTGCAGCGATTTTACGTCGTTTTCATGAAGGATGCCGCGACGGTCGGGCGGAAGATTCAAAATCAAATTCGCGCCGCGACCGACTGACTCGTAATAAATTTTCAGCAGTTGCTCGGGCGTTTTCACCTGATTGTCTTCCTTGGCATGGTAGATCCAGCCGGGCCGGATCGAGACGTCCACCTCGGCGGGAATCCAATGCGTGCCGGGACGCTGCCCTCGATTCAACACGGCGGCATCGGCCACGCCCGGCAGCAAGCCGGCGCGGTTGATCGTGGCCCAGCAGGTTTCGCCGGCGAAACCCGACTCGTTGCCGACCCAGCGACAATCCGGTCCGCCGTCGCTGAACATGCAAGCGCCAGGCTGCAACTCGCGGACGATCTTCCAGGTGTTGTCCCAATCGTAATAGGTGTGATTGTCGATGCGCCGCGTGGCTCGTTCACCGCCATAGTAGCCGTCGCCGCCGTTGGCGCCGTCAAACCACATCTCGAAGATGGGGCCATAGCCGGTCATCAATTCGCGCAGTTGGTT
>CAZNMP010000501.1:0-1891 GCA_964573875.1 uncultured Planctomycetaceae bacterium
GGTCAACTCGAAAGTATCGACTTTCAGCCGCAGCAGAAACTGGTTGTGTGTGATCTGACCGACTCCGGCAAGCTTTTGGGCCAATTCATCCAGCGAGATTTTTACGCCGGGATGGGTCAACTGCACGGCGTTCCGCCCGCAGAGCGTTGCACTTCGGCTGCCCTGTTGGCCGGAGAGCCAAGGAAAGTCGTCGTGCTTGCATGTGGGGCAATCGGTTTGCTCACGCAAATGCGCTACGTCGATCTGCCGCAGATGATTCGTCCAAAGATCCACGACGGTTAGGGTACGCGAAGCAGCGGATCGGTTGCCGCTTAAAATCTTCACGGCCTCGATTGTTTCGATCGACGCGATGACGCCGACAATCGGACCGAGGATTCCGGCCGTTTCGCAGGTGGCCGCGCCGCCGGGGGTGGGACACTCCGGCATCAGGCAACGCAAACAGGCTGTTTCACCGGGCAGAATGGTCATCGTCTGGCCTTCCGCGCCCACGCATCCGCCGTAGATCCACGGTAGCTTCAATTTCACGGCTGCATCGTTGACAAGGAATCGCGTCTCGAAATTGTCGGTTCCATCGAGAATCACATCGACGCCTTCGCAGAATTGTTCGATGTTCGACGAGTCGATATCGGCTACGATCGGTTCCACCGAGACGGTCGAATTGATTTGCCGTAGTTTTTCGGCCGCGGCGAAGGCTTTGGGCAAACCTCCCCGGGCATCGTTTTCGTCGAACAGCGATTGCCGTTGAAGATTGTGCAGCTCGACGAAATCACGATCCACGATTCGGAGCATTCCGATGCCTGCCCGGACCAGCAGATTGGCAATCGTACTGCCCAGCGCCCCGCATCCGCATAGCAAAGCCCGACCGCTGCACAGACGCCGCTGGCCTTCTTCGCCCAAGGGCGCGAACCGCGTTTGGCGGGCATAGCGGGCAAAAACATCCGGCGATGTTGGATGGTCGGCCATGATACTATTCTTTGAGTACTTTTGCCAAGAAGCCTGCCGTCACGGAGCCGGATGCCCGGGCGACCATCTCGGGCGTGCCTTTGGCGACGACCAGGCCGCCTTCGTCGGCGGCGCCGGGGCCAAGGTCGATGATGTAGTCGGCCGCTTTCATCATCTGAAGGTTATGTTCGACGACGATCAGCGAATGGCCGACCGAAAGCAGGGCGTCGAAACAGTCGAGCAGTTGCACGACGTCGGAAAAGTGCAGGCCAGTGGTCGGTTCGTCGAGGATGAACAAACATCGGCCGCGCTTGGCGCTGCTCATGTAGCCGGCGAGTTTGAGCCGCTGTGCTTCGCCGCCTGAAAGCGTGTTGGCCGGTTGCCCGAGCCGCACG
Source organism: uncultured Planctomycetaceae bacterium (assembly GCA_964573875.1). GTDB lineage: Bacteria > Planctomycetota > Planctomycetia > Pirellulales > Thermoguttaceae > CAYWGR01. The sequence continues at coordinate 1,338 of CAZNMP010000501.1, forward strand.
TAGTCGAGCCCCACGTCGATTAGCCGCTTGAGACGTGCCTGAACTTTCGGCTGCCCGCGGAAGAAGGTGAATGCTTCGCGGACGGTCATTTCCAGTACTTCCGAGATGTTGCGGCCGCGATAGGTTACGTCTAAAATCTCGTCGCGATAGCGGGCGCCATTACACTGCGAGCATCGCATGTAGACGTCGGCCAGGAATTGCATATCGATCTGGATATAGCCGTCGCCCTGGCACGCGCTGCATCGCCCGCCGTCGACGTTGAAGCTGAAATGGCCCGCGTTATAACCGCGCGTGCGAGCTTCGATGGTATCGGCGAACACGGCGCGGATTTCGTCGAATGCCTTCAAGTAGGTTACCGGATTCGAGCGGGGCGAACGGCCGATGGGGCTTTGATCGACCATGATCACGTCGTCGAGTTGCCCATCGCCGAAAACGTCGTCGTGCGGATACGGCTTGGGGGCGTCCTTGCGAAGCCGTCGGCAGAGTGCGGGATAGAGCGTATCTTGGACCAAGGTGCTTTTGCCCGAGCCGCTGACACCCGTCACGAGGCACAG
>CAZNMP010000502.1:0-1885 GCA_964573875.1 uncultured Planctomycetaceae bacterium
TTTCAGAAGGTCGGAAAGTTGGGGCTTGAACATGCCAAGGTTTGTGCGTTTGGCATGACGCGCCGCAAGGGCGTGCGGGCGGAAGAGGATTCGGGTTTGAAGGCGTTATTGGATTCCGGGACATCGATCATTACGCTGGTGGGCAAGGCGTCGGCTTTCCAAGTGACGGAAGTTCTACGGACCACGTTAGACGAAAATTTGGCGATGATCCGTGAGAGCGTGGCGTATTTGGCGGCATCCGGCCGCGAGGTGATTTTTGATGCGGAACATTATTACGACGGCTGGAAGCAGGATCACGGGTATGCGATTGCAGCCATCCAGGCGGCGGTCGAGGCGGGCGCCCGGCTGGTTACGCTTTGCGACACGAACGGCGGCAGCATGACCGACGAGGCGGCCAAGATCACGGCCGACGCCGTGGCGCAATTGTCAGCGCCGGTGGGCGTGCATTTTCATAATGACTGCGATTTGGCGGTAGCGAATTCCTTGGTGGGCGTCGAGGCGGGGGCCTCCTTGGTTCAGGGGACGATCAATGGGTTCGGCGAACGTTGCGGCAACGCCGACTTGATCTCGGTCATGGCCAATTTGGTCGTGAAACGGCAGGGATACGAACTACTGCGGCCTGAGGGAATCAGCGGGCTTACGGAACTGTCGCGGTATGTGTATGAAACAGTGAACATGAATTTCCGGCCGAATCAGCCGTTTGTCGGCAAGAGCGCGTTTGCGCACAAAGGCGGAATGCACGTGAGTGGGATTGCCCGGACCACGGCGGCCTATGAGCATATTGACCCGCAACGGGTAGGCAACGAGCGGCGTGTGTTGGTGAGCGAGTTGTCGGGGCGGTCGAACTTGGCGGCCACGAGCGCGCAGTTCAACATTCCGCAAGACTCGAAGTTGATGGACCAGATTTTGGCCAAGGTGGTTTCGATGGAGAACGCCGGCTATCAGTTTGAAGCGGCCGACGCCTCGTTCAATTTGCTGGTGCAGCGGTGTATGAACAAATTTCAGCCGCATTTCGAGCCGTTGCATTACAGCGTGATCGTGGACGACAAAGTCGGATCGGTGCAGGCCGAGGCGGCGGTGAAGATTCGGGTCGGCGATGAAACGCGATTCGAGGCGGCCGAGGGGGACGGCCCGATCGATGCGTTGAATGCGGCGGCGCGCAAGGCGTTGAACGGTCATTTTCCTTCGTTGAATCATGTGCATCTGGTAGATTACAAGGTGCGTGTGATCAATTCGGAGGCGGCGGCCGCGGCTTGTGTTCGCGTGATCATCGAGAGCCAGGACGAGAACGACGTTTGGGGCACCGTGGGCGTGAGCGAAAACGTTATCCAGGCCAGTTGGATCGCTTTGCTGGATAGTTTTGAGTACAAGCTTTGGAAGGATGGACGGGAGTAGGGGCTAGGGACTAGGGACTAGAGGCTAGGGACTAGCCGAAACCGATAACTGATAACTGAATACTGTAAACTGAAAACTTTTTATGTCTACTGATACAAGCAGCGCGAACGAATTACCGAAACAATACGATCATGCAGCGGCCCAGGAGCGGTGGTATCCGTTCTGGGAGGAGCAGGGCTATTTTCATAGCGAGCCGAATCCGTTGCGGGAGCCTTTTACGATTGTGATTCCGCCGCCGAACGTGACGGGGGCGTTGCATCTGGGCCATGCGTTGAACAACACGCTGCAAGATATTTTGATCCGGCAGAAGCGGATGCAAGGCTACGAGGCATTGTGGATGCCGGGGACCGACCATGCAGGCATCGCCACGCAGGCGGTCGTCGAGCGGCGGTTGCTGAGCGAGGAGAAGCTGAGCCGGCATGAACTCGGCCGCGAAGGGTTGGTCGAGCGGATTTGGAAGTGGAAGAAAGACTACGAAACACGGATCATC
>CAZNMP010000503.1:0-1869 GCA_964573875.1 uncultured Planctomycetaceae bacterium
CCAAAAATTGTTCGCCCAACGCATCGGCGGTATCCACTACGGCAAGAGCACGGACATTTACAAGTTCGAGAAGATCAAGCGTGCCAAGCGGAAAGCATTGGCCGAACATCCCGAACGGAAGTTGGTCGATTTCGGCATCGGCGAAAACGATGAAATGGCCGATCCGGCCGTCCGTCGCCTCATGGCCGACGAAATCAATAAGCCCGAAAACCGCGGTTACTCGGACAACGGCATTGCGGCCTTCAAGGAAGCGGCCGCCCGGCTGATGAAGCGTGAGTTTGGCGTCGAGCTGGATCCGGTGACCGAGATCAACCATTGCATCGGCACGAAGACGGCCTTGGCCATGCTGCCGGCCGCGTTTATCAATCCCGGCGACGTAACGCTCATGACGGTGCCCGGCTATCCGGTGGCCGGCACGCACACGAAGTATTACGGCGGCGAAGTGCATCGCTTGCCGTTGTTGGCCGAGAACGATTTCCTGCCCGACCTAGACGCCATCCCCGGCGACGTGCGCCGCCGCGCGAAGCTGTTGGTGATCAACTACCCGAACAGCCCCACGGGCAAGGCCGCCACACGCGACTTTTTCGCCAAGGTGATCGACTTCGCCCGCGAGAACGAAATCGTCGTCATCCAAGACGCCGCCCACGTGATGTTCAGCTACGATGCCCCGCCGCTGAGCTTTCTCGAAGTGCCCGGCGCGCGTGACGTTGGCGTTGAGATCCACTCGCTCTCGAAGGGCTGGAACATGATCGGCTGGCGCATGGGCTGGGTCTGCGGCAATCCGCTGATCGTCCGCGCCTTCGCCGACATCAAAGACAATAGCGACTCGGGCCAGTTCATCGCCATCCAAAAGGCCGCGGCCGCCGCGCTCGACAATCCCGAGATTCCGCGTCAGACCCGCGCCAAGTATCGCCGCCGGCTTGAAAAACTCGTGGCCGCGCTCCGGCGTTGCGGGTTTGATTGCCACATGCCGGGTGGAACGTATTTCCTCTACGCCCGCAGTCCGAAAGGCATGGCCGACGGCACCGCTTTCCCCACGGCCGAATCGTTCAGCCAGTATCTCATCACCGAGCACTCGATTTGCACGGTGCCCTGGGACGACGCCGGCTCGTATCTCCGGTTTTCCGTGACCTACGAAGCCCCCGACGAAGCCGCCGAAGACGCGCTGATGGCCGAAACCGAACGCCGCATGAAGCAGATCGGCCCAGTGTTTTGAGAGGGGACAGAGACTAGGGGCTAGGGATTGTGAAGCATGGCCGCTTGCGGCCCGCATGGTCCTATTTGCTTCTTGTTCCGAAGCTCCAGCTTCGGAACGCCAATCCTCCAAACACTGTTTCGCCGGCCTCTTCTCTGGTTCTCAATATTTTGGGAGGCGTTTTTGTACAAGCAAGAGGGCAAAAAGTGGAATCTTTCCGTTGTCTTTCGGAACTATACTGCTATAGAAATGGCAACAAATGAAACGTCTTACTCAAGATCAATTCCGTGACGCACTTCGCAAGGGTTTCGGCCGGGCGGTGCTCCATGTGCGCGAATTCGGAGCCACGGGACTGGAGGACGATATTGCACACGCCTGCACAACGAGCCTGGTATACGATGCACAATTGGAGGGCACGCGAGGCGAATGGCTCCATGAGATTGTGAAGTTGGCAGGATTGGTCGAAATGGTAGCGCCATTGGTCGTTGACAAACTGCGTCGCTCCTCAACTCCCGAAGAGTTTTGGGATGTTGGCCAGTTCTGTGTTTTGGCATCGAAGTTCGCTCAAGATGGACACAAGGATTCTCGCAATGCTTTGTATGACAAGTTCGACCGTCAAGAGTTCTTGGAATCTTGGATCTGCGGTATTCCCATTATGAACGTAGATGGGCTGC
>CAZNMP010000504.1:0-1869 GCA_964573875.1 uncultured Planctomycetaceae bacterium
ACCAACCCCTATCGCACCGTCGATATGTTGGCCATCGACGTTACATCGTTCAACGGCGTATGCAAGGATGAAGGCAATACAGACCCGCTGGAAGACGATCCTCAATTGCCCGAAACACCACCGGGCGACATGATTGCCACGCATTTTCAAAGCCGTCAGCGCGGCGAGCGCAACGACGATGCATCGCAGTATAATATCTGGAAACAAGAGCCCGTTGAAAAGCCGTTGGCTGTCTTTACCGCCTTGGGTGATGCGGCAACATCAACAACGCACTTTTTCGAGTCTGATCTGAAGCACAGCTTGGGCCATCTGAACCAGCCTTACGGCAATCCAACGACGACCCCGTATACCGGTGCGCCGACGAAGCCGTTCCCTTGGCTCACGTGGAATAACCGGCCGTTTGTCAGCCCGTTGGAATTGATGTTAGTGCCGGCCGTTCGGTCGTCGAAGCTGCTGGTTAATGCTTCGAACGGTACAACAAAGACGACGGGCGACGCAAGCTACAACAAATTCTTCAACATTTTGAAGTCGTCCGACTCGAGCGCGAGCCTTTATAGCGATCTGGACGGGGCCAATGTGCCCTATCCGCATCTATTGAACTTCTTCCAATCGAATGCAAGCTCAGCGACCACGTCGGCGCAATTCCATCGTATTTTGGAATACTTGTGCGTGCCGTCGCTGTTTGTAAGCGCGGATACGCAGGCGAATCCCGGCACGGCCACCAGTCCGTTCCTGCCGCCGTTCAATCGGATTTCGAACTATCGCGAGCCGGGCCGCATCAATCTGAACACTATTTACAATGAATACGTCTTCAAGGGGCTGATGGCCGGTTTCCCCGCGATGGCTACCGATGACTTCTGGCATAAGTTTGTCGCGAGCCGGCAGGGCAATACGGCGGCCACAAACAATGTATTGGGATATGTCGCAGGCATGCCCTCGGAGTTTGCTTGCCCCTTCCGTTCATTTGCAGGCTATACCTATTCGCCCAGCGATGTTCAAACCAAACTGGCACGTGAAATCAACAGCACACTGTTGAGGGCAGACCCAACCAGCACGACAAAGCCGCTGTTCCAGTTTGATTCGGGTGATTTCGCGACCTATGCGTCCGACTACAATAATCCCGAACGCAACCCCTTCTTCCGCTACCAAGGCCTTACGCGGCTGGGGAATTTGGTGACAACGCGGTCGAATGTTTATGCGGTGTGGATCACGGTGGGATATTTCGAATGGACGAAGAGCACGTCAACTGGCAATATGGAACTCGGTCAGGAATTGGGCGTCGATACGGGCGAGATCGACCGTCATCGGGCGTTCTATATCTTCGACCGCTCGATTCCCGTCGGATTCCAACGCGGCCAAGACCTCAATGTCGAGAAAGCTATTTTGGTGAATCGGTATATTGAATAGGGATTGGGGATTAGGGATTGGGGATTAGAGGGGAGAGGGGAAGAAAGAACATCACGTTGGGAATGCAACCAGCCCTCACCCTAACCCTCTCCCAAAGGGAGAGGGGACTCTGTTTTCTTATCCGTAATCTCAAGGTTCAATGTTCAATGACCAAGGTTCAATTTACAATGTTCAATTTTCAATGAGCAAGGTTGTTCGTTACTCCTTGCTAGCCACTAACCACTAATATTTAACGAATGACCAATGTTCAATGTTCAATTTCCAATGATCAATGTTCAATAGACATTTTCTATCTGCTTTTTCTAATCCCTAATCCCCAATCCCTAATCCCTGTCCTCCATGTATCGCACGCTTGGCCAATGTGTTGAGGATCTGGAAGCTTCGGGGCGATTGGTGCGTGTCGAGGAGCCGGTGGATGCGAATCTGGAGGTGGCGTAGATTCAGCGGCGGGTGTTTCGGGCG
>CAZNMP010000505.1:0-1858 GCA_964573875.1 uncultured Planctomycetaceae bacterium
CCTGCCGAGTTGCATTTGTTGCCGACGCTTTGGTTTCGCAATCATTGGGCATGGCAAATCAACGGCGACAAGCCGGTTCTTCGACAGATTCATGCGGGGCCAACGTATTCCGCGATTCAAGCCGTCGATGAGAAACTTGGGGAACGCTTTCTCTATTGCGACGGAGACGGCGAGCTATTATTCACGGAAAACGAAACTAATACCGAGCGGATCTTTGGAACTCCGAACGCTTGCCCCTATGTTAAGGACGGTATCAATAACTGCATTGTTCATGGCAAACAGGGGGTCGTGAATCCGGAGCAGAAAGGCACGAAAGCGGCAGTCCATTACCATTGGACCGTTAAGCCCGGCGAGTGCCGGAGCGTTCGGCTGCGTCTGACGGATGTTACTCCGATGGAATCCAATGGGGATGAGCAATATCGAATGGTTTTCGGCTACTGTTTCGAGGAGACCATGCAATTGCGGCGCGACGATGCCGATGCCTTTTATACTGCGATAACACCTCCGTCGTTCAACGCCGATCAGGCCAACGTGATGCGGCAAGCATTGGCCGGAATGCTTTGGACCAAGCAGTTTTACCATTATGACGTGGACCGCTGGCTGGAAGAACGAGGTTCTGATCCGTTTGGGTCGAAAGCCAAGGCATCTCCTCGCAACGACCATTGGCACCACATGTACAACGGCGACGTGATTTCAATGCCGGACAAATGGGAATATCCCTGGTATGCGGCCTGGGATTTGGCCTTCCATATTCTTGCATTGACGCTTGTGGATCCGGAGTTCGGGAAAAAACAGCTCGGGTTAATGCTGAAAGAACGTTACATGCACCCGAACGGCCAGATTCCCGCCTACGAGTGGAATTTCGGTGATGTTAATCCGCCGGTTCATGCTTGGTCAACCATCTTCACCTACCGCTTGGATAAAGTATTATCGGGCGAAGGTGACAAGGAATGGCTTAAAGCATGTTTCCATAAACTGCTTCTGAACTTTACTTGGTGGGTCAATCGGAAGGATCGATTCGGACGCAATGTGTTCGAAGGCGGGTTCCTGGGGTTGGACAACATCGGCGTATTCGACCGTAGTTCGCCTTTGCCGACTGGCGGCTATTTGGAACAGGCCGACGGCACCGCATGGATGGCTTTGTTCAGCCAAAACATGTTGGAGATTGCATTTGAATTGGCGATGTCGGATCCGGATTACGCTGATATGACGCTCAAGTTCGTCGAACATTACATGTGGATTGCGTCGGCCATGACCCATGCCGGAAATGGCACCGGCATGTGGGACGAAGAAGACGGCTTTTTCTACGACGTGCTTCGTTTGCCCGACGGTCAGGCAATGCGGTTGAAGGTCCGTTCGATGGTGGGCTTGCTGCCGCTTTGCGCCGCGACGGTCTTCGAACCTGGAATGGCCCAGAAGTATCCCGAAATCGGAGAGCGGTTTGTTCGATTTCTAGCGGCACGACCGGAACTGCGTACAGCGATCCACGATCCCCTGAAGCCGGGCGTCGGCAACCGGAAACTGGCTTCAATTCTGGATGAAAACAAGCTGCGCCGCGTTCTTTCGATTATGCTTGATGAAAATGAATTTTTAAGCGATTACGGTATCCGTTCGTTGTCGCGATGCCATGCCGATCATCCATTCGTGATGCAGGTCGGGGGGCAGGAGTATCGTGTGAACTATCTGCCGGCCGAGTCGGACACCGGCATGTTTGGCGGCAATTCCAATTGGAGAGGACCGATTTGGATGCCTGTCAATGGATTGATCATCCGTGCCCTATTGCAATACTACGGCTATTATGGCAATGATTTCGTCGTCGAATGCCCGACGGGTTCGGGCTGCTACAAAAACCTTTTCC
>CAZNMP010000506.1:0-1818 GCA_964573875.1 uncultured Planctomycetaceae bacterium
ACCTGGGGCACTTCCAGCGACTGCTGAAGGGCACAACGCCGATCCGGGCAATCGGGGTGCCGGCGTTGCAGAAGTATGTCGTCGAACGGAGCGACGAAAGCGGCATCCGGGGGCGCAAGATCAAGTCCGGCACGATTCGCAAGGAACTGGTCACGTTCGGCCAGTTGTGGCGGTTTGCCAAGGCGAACAACTGGGTCAACGCCGACTACGACCGAAAGGCGATCAAGTTGCCGAAATCCGCCGAGAAGCCTCCCTTTCAGACGTGGGAGGAAATCGAAAGCAAGATCAAGGCCGGCGGCTTGACTGATGCGGAGGTCAGCGACCTGTGGGATTGCCTATTCTTGCGCGGCAAGGAAATTCTGGCCTTCCTCACCTACGTCGAGAAGAATGGCAAGGCCCCTTGGATTCATCCGGCGTTGGCAATCGCCGCCTATACCGGCGCGCGCCGATCCGAGATTATGAGGTCGGAGTGCGCGGACTTCGACTTCCAGCGGCCGATGGTACTGCTTCGGGAGAAGAAACGCGAGCGAGGAAAAGTGACCTTCCGAACGGTCGATTTCCACGACGACCTACAGACGATCATGCGGAAGTGGTTCAAGGAGGGACACCCCGGCGGCAAGTACACGATCTGCGCCGAGGCGAATGTTCCGCTAACGCCTGATGAAGCTGATCGCACCTTCCAGGCGACGATCGCGGGCAGTAAGTGGGCGGTGCTTCGAGGCTACCACGTGCTGCGGCACTCCTTCGCTTCGCTCTGTGCGATGAAGGCTGTGCCCGAGCACACGATTAGCCGCTGGATGGGGCATGAAACCGAGGAAATGAAGAAGCGATACCGGCATCTCTACCCGGAACAAACGAAGCGGGCCATGCAGAAGCTATTTGGCTGACCGCTGGGGAAGCTTCGGTACGCCATCCTGTTCAAGCCGCGCCAGTTCGTCCGCTGGAATGCGCCACTGGCCATCCTCGCCCTTGTCGGCCCGAATCTTGCCGTGGCTGCACAACTGTCGCAGCGTCCACGCCGCACGGCCCAGTCGTTCACCGGCATCTTGCAGGTTGTACCAACGCCGATCCCTCGCTACGCGCATCAGTCGCAGGATTTCGGAATTCTGCTCCTTGATTTGCCGGATTTCATCCAGAATGTCAGGGGCGACGGCGGTATTCGATTCCGATGGTGTCATGGTCGGGATGCTACTTGGTCGATGCGCTCGAAAGGGCACTGGATTGGCGAGATTCATCAACGTGCCTCGTGCCGCTCGATTTCCTCGATGGGGATGCGGACGCGCCCACCGATCCGCACGCAGCGGAGGTTGCCGGCCAGGCACATTTGGTAGACCTTCTTGCTGCTTGTATGCAGTAATTCCGCCGCGTCCTTTACGCCATAAGTCTGCTGGTCGTCCGGTTCGACGATGATGGGTTCCGGTGTCGGCTGGCTGAGCACGTCAGCCAACGTGAGCACGGCGGCGGCCATCGGGTCTTTGGCGTCCAGAAGGTAGTCGGCGAAGAGTTGCTTGATCTCGGCGTTCATCTTAGCGGCGGCGAAACAGGCCCCGGCGGCGGGGCTGGCAGGCGGGGCGCGGCTCAGGCTTCGGTTCCGCCGGCTTGGCGACCGGTGGTTCGGGCGAGGCAGCGGCCGGCGCGGCGATCTCCGCTTCCACGGGCACCTCGATCGTGGCCGGCGTGACCGTGGCCGGGACCGGAATCGGCTCGGGAGTTATCTTGACCGGCCGGGCGTCCGGTGCGGCAGTCAGCGGCGAACGGGAAACCCAAACGCCCAAGGTCACGGACAAGGCGACCAAAGCGGCGGCGGTAATCAGGCGG
>CAZNMP010000507.1:0-1790 GCA_964573875.1 uncultured Planctomycetaceae bacterium
TGCGATCCTTCAGCAGGCGGCTGTAAATATCCATCGCCCGCTCTTCGCGGCCGCTCTTTTCGATAACAAAAGGAATCAGAGGCATGGAACTAGGGATTAGGGGCCAGGGATTAGGGAATCGCTTTGCCCGCCGCATCCTCGCGGCGGAAACTCCCGCCTACTTATCGTTGTCCTCGACTTCCACTTTTTGCTTCGTAAGGATGTCATCCACGACGCCGTATTCCTTGGCCTGTTCGGCCGTCATATAGAAATCGCGGTCGGTATCCTTCGAGATGCGGTCGATCGGCTGCTTGGTATGCTGGGCAAGGATGTTGTTCAGAACTTCGCGCGTGTGCAGGATCTCGTTCGCCTGAATCTCGATATCCGAGACCTGTCCGCCGACTTGGCCGTAGGGCTGATGGATCATCACCTTGGCGTGCGGCAATGCGAAACGCTTGCCGGCGGCGCCCCCGGCCAACAACACGGCCCCGCCGCTGGCCGCTAGCCCGACGCAGTAGGTCGCCACGGGGCAACTCAAAATCTGCATCGTGTCGTAGATGGCCAACGTGGCGCTGACGCTTCCGCCCGGCGAATTGATGTAAAAATGGATGTCCTTGCGGCGGTTCTCGCTCTGCAAGTACAAAAGCTTCATCACCAATTCGTTGGCGTTGCCGTCGTGAATCTCGCCTTGCAGCAAGATAATCCGGTTTTCCAACAAAAGATCGCCGAGCGTCATCTGACGCTGACGTTGATAGTCGCGATACGCCGAGGAAAGAGGATCGACGATCATCGGCCGCATAAATTCGCTCATGGATGGTCCTTCATCGAGACAAGTGATCGCCTATCGAAATTTTCAACCGGCAATCCGCAAACTAGTTTTCGCTTCCGTGCCGCTTCGGCTGTTCAGCGTCGGCAGCCTCGGGAACCGCCTCGGCTTCGTCGTACTTGGCCTCGGGGATCTCCGACTTGTCTCCGCCGCCAGCCGCGTAGTCGATCGCTTCTTCGTCGGTGCGATGCAATTGGTAAGGCGTTTCCTTGAACGTGGCGTTCTGCAAAATAAGCTCGATCACCTTGCGCTCGACGATCTGATTCTGCAAGACGTCCATCGAGCCGCTCTTGTCCAGCCGAGCCCGAACGCGCCGCGGTGATTCGCCGCTTTGGGCGGCAATCAACTGAATCTCGACATCGAAATCCGCTTCGGAAACCTGAATGTCTTCGTCCTCGGCGATGCGCTCGAGAATGAAGTGCTCCTTGAGGGCCCGGGCCGTGCTGGCCGAAATGTTCTGACGCAGATAATTCTCACGGGCGCGGATTTCTTCGTCGCTGAAACCGCTGCGCTGTAATTCCAAAACGGCACGCTGCAACTCGCGATGGCTTTGACGACGCAACATGGCCGGGGGAAGCTCCCAGTTGGCCGCCACCGTCAAAGCGGCGGTGATCTGCTCGCGGGCACGGCGATGTTGTTCGTATTCCAACTGCCGGGCGAATTGATCGCGAATGGCGTCGCGCAACTCGGCTTCGTCCTCGAAACCGCCCAACTCGTCGAGCAATTCGGGCGTAATCTTGGGCATTTCGAGCTTCTTCACTTCGAGAACCTCGAAAATCGCTTCCACCTTCTTGCCGCGAAGCTCTTCATTCGGAGCGTCTTCGCTCAATATGGCCTCGCCCTGGCGGGTCTGACCGGCACGGACGCCGTCCATCAGTTTGTCGAAGCCCTCGATCTTGCCGTCGCGGAAACTCAACACGGAACGAATGCGAATGACTTCTTCCTTGGCCTCGGCAAGTGTCGTGTCGCCGTGCTTGAAGGTCAA
>CAZNMP010000508.1:0-1774 GCA_964573875.1 uncultured Planctomycetaceae bacterium
GGTCGGCCGCACGTTTCGGATTCACGCCGAGGATCGTTGTGCGAAAAGTGAAGAATCCGAGGAAGATCGCGGCCGCGTGGCTATCGTAACGGCCGGCACGAGTGACTTGCCCGTGGCCGAGGAGGCCCGCGAAACGGCACTTTGGGCCGGCGCTCAGGTCGATCTGATTCAAGACGTGGGCGTGGCCGGACCGCATCGCCTGGCGGCAAATCTGCCGCTATTGCAGAAGGCCGACGCGGTCATTGTCGTGGCAGGCATGGAGGGCGCGTTGCCCAGCGTCGTCGGAGGGCATGTTGCGTGCCCCGTGATCGCCGTGCCTACGAGCGTCGGCTATGGCGCCAGCTTCGGCGGCGTTGCGGCACTGTTGGGAATGCTCAATAGTTGCGCGTCGAACGTTACGGTGGTCAACATCGACGCCGGTTTCAAGGGCGGATACCTTGCCGGGCTAATTGCGAAAAATGTTGCAAATGCAAGGAAGCAAAAATAGGGAGGTTTCGCAATGAATTCTTCCAACATTGAATTGCCTTGGTTGCCGCCGCGAAAGCCGGATGCGCATAAAGGCGATTTTGGCACGGCTTTGATCGTCGGCGGATCACGCGGCATGGCCGGGGCGCCGGCTCTGGCGGGCATGGCTGCCTTGCGCGGCGGCGCGGGGTTGGTGCGCGTGGCCGTGCCCGACCGGATTCTCGATACGGTCGCCGGATTCGAACCTTCCTACATGACGATTCCGCTCCCCTGCAATGCGGCAGGGCAAATCGCCGCGGCGGCCTTCGAACAAATTTCTGAAGCTGCCGAAAAAGCCACCGTAATCGCCTGCGGGCCGGGACTTGGCCGTTCTCCCGACTTGGACCACCTTGTCGTCCGGCTTTACGAAGAGATTTCAAAGCCGATGTTGTTCGATGCCGATGCTCTGAATGCGTTGGCCGTCAAGCCCGAGACGCTTTCCCAACCGGGCGGACCTCGCATTCTTACGCCGCATCCCGGTGAGTTTGCACGACTTATCGGCAAGAAACTCGAAGGCGATGCGCGGAACGATGCTGCTGTGCAACTGGCTGCCCGTTGCGGCATCGTTGTCGTGCTCAAGGGGCATAAAACACTCGTGACCGACGGCCAACGTCGAACGCTCAACTCGACGGGCAATCCCGGCATGGCCACCGGCGGCTCGGGCGATATCTTGACCGGATTGGTTACTGCATTATGGTGCCAGCGACTCGAACCGTTCGACGCCGCTCGACTTGGCGTGTATCTGCATGGCTTGGCCGGCGACATTGCCGCGGAAGAGATCGGCCAGGTTTCACTGATTGCCGGCGATTTGATCCAGTATTTGCCCGAGGCGTTTTTATCTAGGTCCGCACAATAGCGAAAACGGCGACGGGAGTAGACTGTCGCCGATTGTGTGTTTGTGGGATTGCACCGTTTTCGATTTTCCACGGTTGATTCAGACTATGCTGCGACAACCCACGCTTGAAACTCCGCGATTACTGCTGAGGCCTTTTCGAACGGCCGATGCCGACGACGTGCAACGTTTGGCGGGCGATCGGGCCGTGGCCGACACGACGCTCAACATTCCGTATCCTTATGAAGATGGCATGGCCGAAAAATGGATCTCGAACCATCGCGATTGGTTTGAATTCCACGAACAGGCCATTTTCGCGATCACCTTGCGAGCCGAGAACAGGTTGATTGGCGCCATCGGCTTGCGGCTTCATCCGCACGACGATCGCGCCGAGTTGGGCTACTGGATCGGCAAGCCGTATTGGGGCCAAGGTTTTGC
>CAZNMP010000509.1:0-1767 GCA_964573875.1 uncultured Planctomycetaceae bacterium
GGACGCCGGCGTGGGTGAAATTCCTCCAACAATTCAATCAGGCCCTGGTCTACATTCTGTTGGCCGCTACCGTCGTTTCCGCTTCTTTGGGTGAAGTTGTAGATGCGGCGGTCATCTTTGGTGTCGTGTTTATCAATGCCATCGTTGGTTTTATCCAGGAATCCAAGGCCGAGAAGGCCATCGAGGCGCTTGCCAAGATGGTCCGCACCGAAGCGACCGTGCGGCGCGAGGGTCGCAAACAACGAGTGCCATCCGTCGAACTGGTGCCTGGAGACGTAGTACTATTACAGTCGGGTGACAGCGTACCCGCCGACCTGCGATTGTTCGAGGTCCGCAGTCTCCAGGTGGAGGAAGCTGCACTAACCGGCGAATCCGTACCCGTCCAGAAGAACGCGGCTCCACTGCCGGCCGACAGCGTGCTGGGCGACCGCAAGAACCTCGGCTTCGCCGGCACAATGGTAACCTATGGCCAAGCCGAAGGAATCGTGTTTGCCACGGGCGACCGCACGGAGATGGGCCGCATCGCCACAATGATCTCCGAGGCGGTGAACCTTTCTACTCCCCTGACACGCAAGATTGCCGAATTCAGCCGCCTGCTCCTTTACGTCATCCTGGGCTTAGCAGCGCTGGCGTTTCTGATTGGCGTGCTGCGCGGCGAGTCGATGGCCGAAATGTTCATGGTGGCGGTTGCCCTGGCGGTCGGAGCGATTCCCGAGGGGCTGCCAGCAGCGGTCACGATCACCCTGGCCATCGGCGTGGCGCGGATGGCCAAACGGCACGCCATCATCCGCAAGATGCCTGCCGTCGAAACGCTTGGCAGCACGACCGTGATCTGCTCGGACAAGACCGGTACTCTGACGGAGAATCAAATGACCGTCAGCCGCATCTATGCCGATGGACGGTTCATGGAAGTCACGGGCGGAGGTTACGAACCCAACGGCGAAATTCTGTTTGACGGCAGAAAAATGGATGGGGATCAGAATGCCGCTCTTCAAGAGACATTGCTTGCCGGCTTACTCTGCAACGACTCGCAACTGGTCCGCAAGAATGGGCGTCTCCTGGTCGAGGGCGACCCAACCGAGGCCGCGCTGATTGTCGCCGCACAGAAGGCCGGCATGGAACAGGCCGACTCCGCCAACCGCCTGCCTCGCCTGGACGTAATTCCATTTGAATCGGAATACATGTTCATGGCCACGTTGCATCAAAGCGCCGGCGGAAACGTCGCCTACAAGAAAGGCTCGGTGGAGCGTCTCTTGGACCGATGTAAGAAGATGCTCGACGCCGCCGGAAACGAGGTTCCGCTCGACTCGGCCGCAATTGCCCATGCCGTAGACGAGATGGCCTCGGAGGGATTGCGCGTACTGGCGTTTGCCAGACGATTGCTGCCGGTAGACCACACGCGACTCGGCCATGACGACGTGGCAAGCGGTCTGACGTTGCTCGGATTGCAGGGCATGATTGATCCGCCACGCGCCGAGGCCATCCGCGCCGTCCACGAATGTCAGAACGCCGGCATCGCGGTAAAGATGATTACCGGCGACCATCAAGTTACGGCAATGGCTATTGGCAAACAACTTGGGCTGAACGGCGTCCACGACGGCAACGGCCAGATTGTGGCCTTCACGGGCCAGGACCTGGAGCGCATCGCCGATCATCAATTGCCGGCGGAGGCGGAGCGTGCGGCGGTGTTCGCTCGCGTTGCGCCGGAACAGAAACTCCGCTTGGTCCGCGCTCTGCAAACCCGAGGGCATATTGTAGCCATGACCG
>CAZNMP010000510.1:0-1730 GCA_964573875.1 uncultured Planctomycetaceae bacterium
AGGTGGCCAAGCGGCCGCTGCTTGTCGCGGCCGGCGTTGGGCATAACCTTCTAATGCTGGGCCCGCCCGGTTCCGGCAAAACGATGCTGGCCAAGCGAATGCCGACGATCCTGCCCGACCTGACGCCCGTCGAATCGATCGAAACCACGCGCGTCTACAGCGCCGTCGGCCGCCTAAGGCCGGGCCAGCCGCTATTGGCCATCCGGCCGTTCCGCTCGCCGCATCACACGATCAGCAATGCGGGCTTGGTCGGCGGCGGTTCCACGCCCTCACCCGGCGAAATTTCGCTGGCACACAACGGCGTGCTTTTCCTCGACGAACTGCCCGAGTTCAACCGCCAAACGCTCGAAGTGCTGCGTCAACCGTTGGAAGATGGCACCGTAACCATTTCGCGTGCGCTCAATAGCACCACATTCCCCGCTAATTTCATGCTGATTGCCGCCCTCAATCCGTGCCCCTGCGGCTATCGAGGCGACACACGCCGCAGTTGCCATTGCACGCCCACGCAGATCGAGCGATACATGAGCAAGATTTCCGGGCCGCTGGTCGACCGCATCGACATCCATATCGAAGTGCCGTCGGTTGCCTACGGCGATCTTTCCGGCGGCACGCCCGGCACGCCCAGCCGCCAGTTGCGCGATCAAGTGGCCACGGCCCGCTCGGCCCAAGCCGCCCGATTCAACGGCGGCCTCACCCGTTACAACGCCGACATGACGCACCGCCAAACCCGGCAGTTCTGCACGCTGGACGGCGAGTGTCAAAACCTCTTGCGCACTGCGATGACCGAGATGGGCCTATCCGCCCGCGCCCACGACAAAGTCCTCCGCGTCGCCCGCACCATCGCCGACCTCGACTCCAGCCCCGACATCCGCTCCCCGCATCTCAACGAAGCCATCAACTACCGGATGCTGGATCGACAGATGTGGACGTAAGGTAAATCACTACACTGGCAGCAAAACAAAGAAATATAAGACTCGCGACCCCCTTATTCTTCTTATTCTTAGCCTCACCGTCCAGCAAGGTGCGTCTATGAACTCTCTATGGTATGTTCTCGCATCAGGCATTGCTGTTGTTGTCACATCGCTGGCCGCATTTGGCATGGGTGGTGTTTTTGTTTTTCCGTTGGTTCTGCTGTTTGCTTATGCGATCAATACTTGCCAAACCATACTTCGCGCAATCTTATATTTTCTAGCGGGTTTACTTGTTCTCGGCTTGTTGTCACCTGCAATTTGCAGCGTCCGTGAGGCCGCACGACAAGCATGGTGCTCAAACAACTTGAAACAACTCACATTAGCATTGCACAATTATGAAGATACCCACAATTTCGTTCCTGCCACCTCTGCTTCTGACCAAAACGGCATGCATCAACACAGTTGGCGGGTGGCAATTCTGCCATATATTGAGCGACAAGACATCTATAATAGCTACAACTTCCATGAATCTTGGGACAGCCCCAATAATCGGAAACTACAGGAAGGGCAAATTGCTATCTTCAGGTGTCCGTCCCATGCATGCACTGACAAGTCGGATGCTACAATTACAAACTATCTCGCTGTCGTGGGCAACAGCGCAGCACTTCAGCCAAGCCGAAACACCCGTCTAAAAGAAATCCTCTCAAAAGGCCAAGGCTCCAATACAATCATGTTGGTCGAGATGGGCAATTCAAACATCCACTGGGCCGAGCCCAAAGATTTCTGTGTGGACAACCCCGCTGAAATTGAACAGTTCCT
>CAZNMP010000511.1:0-1719 GCA_964573875.1 uncultured Planctomycetaceae bacterium
TAATGTTCCCAGATCCGGATCGACCGGGAGGGTTGCCTATGCCAAAACCGCCGCCGGATTGCCACCCGCCGCCGGATTTCAGGCCGCTGCCTTGTCCGCCGCTGCCTTGTCCGCCGCTACCTTGTCCACCGCTACCACTTTGTCCCCCGCTGGCACCTTGCCCGCCGCTGCTACCCTGTCCGCCGCTCGATTGCCCACTGCCTTGCTGTCCACCGCCTTGTTTTCCACCGCCGAAGGATTTTCCGCTGCCGGAGTTACCCATTCGACTGCCGTTTCCACCGGAAGATCCTCCACCTCCACCGAAACCGCCTCCGCCGAACCCTCCGCCGCCGCCTCCACCGCCGCTAAAACCACCGCGGCCGCCACCGCCTCCACCGCCGCCACGACCGCCTTGGGCGTAGAGGATCGGGCTTGAAAGGAAGAATACGATGGCAAGGGACGCCAAAACTCTCGCGATATTTGTTCTCATGGAAGATATTCCTGCAAATACGAGGCTAGGATTCGACGCCACAAAGATGATGGCATCCCAAGCGATGATCTTGGAGGGTGCATATCCAATTTGCGGCGTGTAATATCGTCGCGATGGAGTATTATAGGCGTCCGCCCGCTAACTTTCCAATCCCGAATTCTTGTCGGGTGCAACAATGCAGGAATCGCCCTAACAAATACAAAGCCACAACCAAACCGCTTTCACAGCGATTGGATGACTAAGTTGGGCCTGAAAGATCGCCCCGCTGCTAATCCGTAATCCGGGCGGCGGAGATCAAATCGATAAATTCGACGTTTGATTTGAACTTGGCCAGTTTGGCGGTCAACTGCTCCATCGCATCAACCGGATGCATGGTCGAAAGCGTTCGACGAAGCATGGTGACGGCACGGAGAGTTTCGGGCGAGAGCAGCTTTTCTTCGCGGCGAGTGCCCGACTGGCTGATGTCGATCGCGGGCCACACGCGGCGGTCGGCCAATTTGCGATCGAGCACAAGTTCCATATTGCCGGTGCCTTTGAACTCTTGGAAAATTAGCTCATCCATCCGGCTGCCGGTATCGACCAGGGCCGTGCCGACGATGGTCAGCGAGCCGCCCTCTTCGAATAGTCGCGCGGTGGCGAAAAGTTTTTTAGGAATATCCATCGCTTTGATGTCGACGCCGCCGCTCATCGTGCGGCCGGTGTTGCCGACCCACTTGTTGAACGCGCGGGCGAGCCGGGTGATCGAGTCCATGAGCATGACGACGTCTTTGCCCATCTCGGCAAGGCGTTTGCACCGCTCGACCACGAGTTGGGAGAGGCGAACGTGGCTTTCGATGTCGCAGTCCAAACTGCTGGCAACGACTTCGCCCTTGACCGCTCGTTTCATGTCGGTCACTTCCTCGGGACGTTCGTCGATCAAGAGGACGATGAGTTTTACGTCGGGGAAATTGGTCGAAATGCCTTGGCTGATATGCTGCAAAAGGATCGTTTTGCCGGTGCGCGGAGGAGCGACGATCAGAGCGCGTTGGCCTTTGCCCAGGGGCGTCAGAAGGTCCATCACGCGGGTGGTTAAGGGCTCGGGGCCGACCTCGAGCTTGAGCCAGTATTCGGGGTTGATGGGGGTCAGTTCGTCAAAGCTTTTGACGTTCTTGTAGTCGTCGGGCGGCATGCCATCGACATCGGTGATTTCGCGGAGGCGGGGGCCTTGTTGCCGCCGGCCGGCCTGCACCATGCCGTTGATCAACACGCCT
>CAZNMP010000512.1:0-1697 GCA_964573875.1 uncultured Planctomycetaceae bacterium
AGAGACCGTCCAGTTTCTAAGTCGTTATTTTCTCGGTGGTTAGCAGGGCAATTGTATTGTTTTTCGATGGTGGTGCGGCGTGGTGAACGGCAAGAAGGTTGTTCACGAGCACGGTTAGCCCGACTTGGCGTTGTGCGCGATGTCGGCCACGACCGGAAAACCGTCGCAGAGAGCGATGTTGTTTGAAGTCGGCGAAGCCCAATTCGACAGTTTGACCACGGAGTCGGTAGAGGCTTTTTGCCTCCGCTGTGGCCATCCGCGCTCGATGGGCTTCCACCAACGCTTCGTGTTCGCTGCGTTTGACGGCCCGGCCACGATTCGGATTGCTGCAACACGACGGTTGCCTCGGACAGGTACGGCAATGTTGCGGCGAACAGCGATAGCTATGCACGACATTGATCTGTCCATCGCTTTGGCGTCGTTTTTGGTGGCCGATCCAAGGCAACGGATGACCTTCCGGGCAGCGATACATGTTCTGCTCGGCCATCCAGGTGAAGTGCTCCTTCCCCAACGGCTGCGGCTTGGCCGTTTGGTTCTTTTTCTTTTGCGAGAAATCGTTCTCCTGCCACGGGCCGTACAAGGTGATCGCGGCTTGATCGCAGATTGCCAGATTGCACGCCGTTACATAGCCGGCATCGACGAGTACGCTCTTCGGCTTCACGCCCGTCCAGTTCGCAATCCGTTCCAACATCAAGCCGAACGTTCCCGCATCGGTCGGTTGGGCGAATACTTGATAGCTCAAATACAACGGCGAATCCAAATCGCGGACCAACTGCACATTGTATAACGGTCGAAAGACGTTGTATTTGTCGCGTCCGAGTGCCGCCTCGGGATCGCTCGCGCTGACCACGATTTTCTCGGGTTTTCGGCGTCTTTTGGGGTCCTGCCGGTTGTTGACGGCGTGCAACTCGGCCAAGCGTTCGCGGGCATGACGGTAGCGTCGCCGTTGCCCTTCGCGCGTATCGGGATTCTTCGCCATCCACGTCGGCACGCCCGTCGGCGGCTGGTGCATCGAATCCGCTTGGCACGCAACATCGAGTTCCGTCAACCGTTGTTCGACGGTCGTCTCGTTCACCAGACGGTGGCGTGAGGCGTTGGCGGCCACCGCGGTACCATCCAACGACATGCGTTCGGCCTGTGTCACGCCCCGTTGCCGAGCAAGGTGGAGCACTGCGGCGTTCCAGGGTTCGAGCAAGGGCGCGATGCGATCGGCGAAGTCGTACCAACATGTGCGCGAGGGCTGAATCCCGAAGCCGGCCCATTGGATCACGATGTTTTCCCTTGCGTCTCGGAACCATTGGCTGGGCCGCGGCCTCCCCAAACGCATTTCGATCAGCACGACGGCCAACATCAAATCCGGACGGATCGGCGGTATACCAGCGCCAAGATAGAGGGCGAACAAAGGCGTCAAATCGAGTTGTTTCATCGCCGCCAACACCGCTCGTGCCGGATGGTCTTCCGGCACCAGCCGGTCCCACATCTGCCACTCTTCCGACTGCTCATTCCAGGGCGGATCGGCGAAACGAATCTTGGCCCTCTTGCCAGGCCGCCTCGTGCAGCCTACCATCGCGTAACCTCCTTGCATTTGGGAGCAGATTGTTGTTTGGACTCAACTAGTCTGCATAAACCACCCAAATGCCGGGAGGTCAATTATTTCGCCATGATGCCTCCATTACCAAAAAAACCGGACGGTCTCT
>CAZNMP010000513.1:0-1677 GCA_964573875.1 uncultured Planctomycetaceae bacterium
GTTTTAAAATAGACTCAATAGTCTGGAAATTCTTGTCGGTGTCTTCGGCGTTGGCGGAGAGTTGCAAAACCTGTTGGGCTTGCTCGGGCGAAGCGCCGGCGGCGGAAACCATTTCGTCGATGACGGCCGCGGGACCGATTTTGCCGAGTTTGTCCAACGCCCGCAGCACGGCCGTAGCGCGGTCGGCCAAGCCGATCCGCTCCAACAGGCCGGAAAGCACCATGCGGTTGTTCAGCCGAATGGTGAATTGCTGAAAACCAATCGCATGAAAAAGATCGTGGATCACCAGGGCCGTTTCAATGTCCGCGGCGGTCGAACGAGTGCCGATCGTGTCGAAATCGCACTGCATAAACTCGCGGTAGCGGCCGTGCTGCGTGTTTTCGCCGCGCCAAACCGTCGCGATGTGATAACGCTTCAGCGGAACGCCCAAGTCGTTGATATGCTGCGCGGCGAATCGGGCCAAAGGCACCGTCAGGTCGAAACGCATCCCCACCCAGCGGCCGCCGTGGTCTTGAAACTTATAAAGCTGCTTGTCGGTTTCGTCGCTCCCCTTGCCTTGAAGGATTTCCAAATACTCAAGGGCCGGCGTATCGATGGGGCTGAATCCGTAGGAGCGATAGACGCGCCGCGCAGTCTCGATGAGACGCTCGCGCGGAATCATCGCTTCGGGCCGATAGTCGCGGAAACCTTTTAACGTGCGGGGTGTAATGCGGGTTGGTTCGGTCACGGGAAGAAAGGGATTAAGGATTAGGGACTAGGGATTAGCAACTGCTTGCATTTTCTTGCGACGGTTTCGGGCTGCGGAAACTCTCGCCTTTACGAGGACCAAGCACGGCCAAGGCGTACTCCTCGATCTGCTCGGGCGTTTCCCAAAGGTGGTCGTAGGTCCAATCGTCATCGTATTCGCAATTGTCGGTGTGGTAGTCGCGGCAAATCTGGGGCCGTTTTTCATAGATGCCGCAGAGGTTGTCGTCGCGCAAGTGACGGCACGGCGTTTCGACGAGCAAATACCACGAGCCTTCTTCAATGAAGACGACGGCGTGCCGGTGCAGCAAAAACCACCGCATGTAGTCGAACTCCTGCCATTCGGTGGGCTCGTCGATCGGCAGGGCGAAGTAGCGGCAACACTTGGCGGCGCAATAGTTACAGGCGCTTTCGCCCTTCGCGAGCTCTTCGCGCCGGGGTTTGGGTTTACCTGTAACGGCGGTAACGATTGGCAAGGTCGCCTCAGGCATGGAATTTGCTCCTTCTCTTTCGCTGGATTTTCTACCTACCAGCCTAGCAAACGGGGGGAAATGACGAAAGAGGGTTGCCGTCCCTTTGGGCAACGACGTATGATTTTTGTGGCAGTTTTACCTTAGCTCTCCATGATTTTACAATGAAAAAAACAGTTCTCATTTTGCTGCACATGCCCCATGAGCCGGGGGGAACGCTCGAAACGGCCCTGACGCAGGCGGGTTTGGAATTCCACTATGTGGATCTTCAGAAGGAAATCCCAGAGCTGTTACCGCGCGATCAGGCCGCCGGTTTTGTCGTGTTGGGCGAGCCGATGAACGTCGATGAAGTACACCGCTACCCCTTTTTGGCGCGCGACGGCCAATGGATCGCCGAAGCGTTGCCCTTGAAGCTTCCAATCTTGGGCATTTGCCTCCGGGCGCAACTGCTGGCTAAAACGTT
>CAZNMP010000514.1:0-1674 GCA_964573875.1 uncultured Planctomycetaceae bacterium
ACCGGTAGCAAGTGGGTAGTGGTGAACGGACAACGGAAGATTATACCATGAACCGCTGTCACGGACCACTCTTCGCTACCGTACTTCCATATCGCAGCTCAAGCCGCCGGAAGCGGGCAAGTAGGCATGATGGACGTAGTCGGCCACCATGCGGTCGGCGCTGAACCGCCATGCCAGCGAGCTGATCGAATTCATCATCCGCTTGATCCAGTGACGCGGCAGGCCGTCCATGTCGTGATCGTAATACAACGGAATGACTTCCTCCGTCAATACGCGATACAAATCGGCGGCGTCGCGGGCGTCGGTCACGCGGTCGTCCACATGCGCCGTGCCGTGGCCGATGGCGAAGCCGTTGCGGCCGTCGTAGGCTTCCGCCCACCACCCGTCGAGAATCGAAAGATTCAAAGCACCGTTCAAGACGGCCTTCTGGCCGCTCGTGCCGGAAGCTTCCAACGGCCGCCGCGGATTGTTCAACCACACGTCGACGCCTTGGATCAAGTGCCGGCAGACATTGATGTCGTAATCCTCGACGAAAGCGATGCGGCCTGCAAAACGCGGATCGTGCCGCAGGTTGGCGATGCGCTGGATCAACTGCTTGCCGGGCTCGTCGGCCGGATGCGCCTTGCCGGCAAATATGATCTGAATCGGACGCTCGGGATCATTTACCATCGTCGAAAGTCGGTCGAGATCGTTCATGATCATCACCGACCGCTTGTACGTAGCGAAACGCCGGGCGAAACCAATCGTCAAAATGTTCGGATCGAGTATGTTTCGCGCTGCCTCGACCGAATCGTCGCTTTCGCCGCGGCGGCGGCATTGACGGCTGATCCGCCGACGCACGAATGCCAGCAGAAGATTCTTCAAGGCATAGTGCGTTTCCCAAAGCTCGCCGGGGTCGATCTCGTGGATCATCTGCCACACGTCGGGCTCGCCCATTCGACGCATCCAGTTGGCCGGAAAATAGCGGTCGTAAAGCTGCTGCATCTGCCATGCCAACCAGCTTTGAATATGCACGCCGTTGGTGATGTGCCCGATCGGAATTTCTTCTTCCACGCGCCACGGCCACAGATGGGCCCACATGCGCCGCGTCACATGGCCGTGCAAATTGCTCACGGCATTCGCCCGGCGCGAAAGCTTCAAGCCCAAAACCGTCATGCAGAAGGTTTCGTGATCATTCTGCGGCTCGACGCGGCCCAATCCCATCAATTGTTCGGTCGAAATGCCCAATTCATCGCGCAGCGGACCAAGGTGCTCTTCGATCAAGTTGCGGTCGAAACGGTCGTGACCGGCCGGCACGGGAGTATGCGTCGTGAAGACCGTGTGCTGCGCCACCTCGCGCAGAGCATTGTCAAAGCTCATGCCGTCGTCTTTCATATACGTCCGAATCGCTTCCAGCGTGGCAAAGGCGCAGTGTCCTTCATTCAGATGGAACACGCCCGGATGAATGCCAACGGCCTTGAGCGCGCGGATTCCACCGACGCCGACGACCAACTCTTGACGGACGCGCGTACGGTTGTCCCCGCCGTAAAGGCGAGCGGTCAATTCACGATCTTCCGGACTGTTGCTCGGCACGTCGCAGTCGAGCAGATATAAATGAACCCGGCCCACGCGCATCAGCCAAACCTTGGCCAACAGCCTGCCGGTGCGGGTATCGATTCGCACGGTGATCGGCTT
>CAZNMP010000515.1:0-1662 GCA_964573875.1 uncultured Planctomycetaceae bacterium
TTATACCAGCCGTAAGTTCTTGTCTGAAGGCAACTTATTTGCCACCCCCTCCACGCCGAAACCATTTTTCGAGAAGGCCTCGCATTGCTGTAAAATTAAAATTTATAGCACAAAACTCTCCTTTCAGCCCTCCATTCCTCATTGCGTTCTGCATTCATCCCCCGCGGATTGTGCGACCTTCCCAAACGCCGAACTGGGAAGAAATCGCCTTCCCCCTCTACGAATTACTCGCCCTTCGCGTCTCTCCTTTCAGCCGTTGCTTGACTATTCGTAGGCCGCTCCTACTATTATGCGGTTGGTTATATTCACGTCCTCGCCCCTATTGTCTTTCCAAGGGAGAAGTTGCCATGCGTCATGCAAAGTTGTTGGGTGTTGGAGTTGCGGCCCTGGCGTTGGTCGGTTTCTTACTGCTCAACCTTCGGGCACAAGAAAAACAGCCGCCGGTAAAACCGGCAAGCAGTTATTCCCCCGTCGTCATGCACGAAACGTTCGAGCAGACCGTTGAACGGATGGAGGCCCAGAAAGCACCCATCGAAAAGCGCCAAGCTATCCTGCTGCAAGATCGTTACGACCTGGCCGACCGCCCGGCGAAAGGCGTTGCCATGTCGCGCGGGAAACCGGTGCAGGAAGGCGTCCGCGCCAAACTGCCCTCCGGCGTTAAGTCGTGGCAAGAGCTTGCTGCGCTTACTTCCGAGGAAATCCGCACCAAAGGGCTTTGGCCCAAGGGCTTTCTCCCCCTGCCGCATCCCAATCATGCCGAAGGCGGAATGCTTTTCCCACAATACCACATCGACAAAGTCAAGAAGCAAGAAGAACGCGATTTAACCCGATTTGATCTGGATTTTGACATCCCCGATCACTTCTTGCCCGAGTATCCGCCGCCCATCTATCTAACCACGCGGCCTGACCTCGGCGACGTGTCCCAAGGACAATTAGTCGGTTTGAGCAACTATTTTCAGCTTTTCAACGGCATTTTGAATCCTAAGCAGTTGGAAGGCCTCCGGCTGTTGGTCACGCCATTCCCCCAGCAGCAGTTCAACGCCACCGAGGATCGCCGCTCGCTGAAGCCCAGCATGGGCGTCACGTGTTTCGACTGCCATGTGAATGGACATGCCAATGCCGCGACGCATCTGGTCGGCGACATCCGTCCCCAGGAATTCCGCCACCGCCTGGACACGCCCTCGCTGCGCGGCGTGAACATCCAGCGTCTGTTCGGTTCGCAACGAGCACTGAAGAGCATTGAGGACTTCACCGAATTCGAGCAGCGGGCAGCCTATTTCGACGGCGATCCCGTCATCGCCACCAAAAAAGGCGTCAATATCCTGGAACGCGGCAGCCAAGTGCATTTCATGGCCGAATTCGAGTCGATCCTCGACTTCCCGCCCGCTCCTAAACTGAACGTGTTGGGCAAACTCGATCCGGCCAAGGCGACCGAGTCGGAACTACGCGGCCAAAAAGTCTTCTTCGGCAAAGGCCAATGCTCGGTATGCCATCCCGCCCCTTACTATACCGACAACCTTATGCACAACATGCGAGCCGAGCGATTTTATAAGCCGCAAATGGTCAACGGCCGATTTGCTTCCAGCGACGGTCCCATCAAGACCTTTGCGCTCCGCGGCATCAAGGATTCGCCGCTTTATCTGCACGATGGACGCTTGCTAA
>CAZNMP010000516.1:0-1655 GCA_964573875.1 uncultured Planctomycetaceae bacterium
TGGGATTCAATAGAATAGGATAAGTATTGTTGAGATAATCCCTATGCGTTGCCTGTATCCACAGGCCATAGGGACTCGATGATTGCAGCCCCATATCCCCTACAATCCCACCCGAACTATTTTGCAATCTTAAATAGGCCGTGGTCGCTGTTCCAGAACCGGAAGTCACTACGTCGGCGGCCGCCCTGCTAATTTCAAATTTGGCGTTGGGATCCGTCACCCCAAGTCCAAGCCTCGATGCCGTCGTAATTCGCATCACTTCGACGGAGTTGTTCACACGAAAGACGAAGGGATGGTTCGTCATTGTCGCAAGCCATCCATACCCATTCACCGAGGTTCCGAAAACAAGTTCGACGTTATTGGTCGTGTCTCTTGCGATATAATAAGCCCCTAGCGCCCCATAGTTAGCAATGGTGCGGTCAAGATAAGTTGATCCTAGAGTCGGAGTTTCCGGGGTTCCAACGCAAAACTTCGCATTCGGCGTGTCGCCGATTCCAACATAACCGTTCGTCGTGTCGAGCGTGACAACGTTCGTCACGCCATCCGCCTTGTTGAATTGAATGGCGGCGGTAGAATCCGCGGCCGGATAGATCTTGTTGCCGATCAAGGAGGCAATGGTCGGCGTCACCAGCGTGGGCGAGGCATTGCAAACGATGCTTCCCGAGCCCGTTGTCGTATTGCCCAGTAGCGTTGTGCCGGCGTTGTAGGGCTGGAAATCGCCGCTGCCGGCCAAGGCCGCTGAACCGAGGAGATGGAAATTCGCATCGATCAATCCCTGCGGATTGCTGCTTAGAAAGGCAATCTGGCCCGATCCCGCCGGTATTGCGGCGGTTGTTGCCAGATGCGTGGCATCCGTTACCGCGGCGATGGTGTAATCGGTCGAACCGCCGACGAACCGAAAGGATTGCCCCACAAGTGAAGAAGCGAACTCCGTGCCTACGCCCACCACGGATGTTGTACCATCCGTGGTGAAAGTGCCGGTGAATCGTGGCGCCCAAAGTCCGGCGTCGGTTGTCGCTAAAGTAAAAATCGCCATGATATGCGAGCAGCCTGATTGGATGGTACGATAGTTTCAGAGCAAACCGTTGGCCCGGGGGGCAGACGTCGGCATGACAATGGAAGTCCATGTCGTTCCAACGCTGCCCCCCGGCGTTCCGTTCATCTAGACATCACTAGGATCCGCTGCCCGCGCCCGTGCTTCGGACGATGTAGCGGGGATTGATCACCGCGGCGGCGCCGCGCTCGCTGGCCTTGAATCGGACGAGGATGTCCTGGTTGAAATCGGCTTCGCTGTTCATGGGCGATTGCGTCACCGTGATCGGCCAGTTTTCCATGTAGGCGAACGCCTTGCGGAAGTCACCGATAAACCACCACTTTTTGGCATCCGCCGCATCGTATCCGCTGGCCATGATCCGGCGATAGGCCAACCGGCTTTCGACGACGGTGTAGTTGCCCAGCGGATTGGCGGCCACGGTGGTCGTCATACTGCCCGTCGGAGCGTAGTGAATCTCCGCCGCATTGAAGATGCGGTGCGCCGTATGACGATATGCAGGCGTCACCAGCACGGTGGTCGCTTGGATCAACACGGGTTCGTTCGTGTTCGGGTCCGGGATATCGGCAAACAGTTGTTCGGCGGCATCCACGTCGGTCCAGTC
>CAZNMP010000517.1:0-1649 GCA_964573875.1 uncultured Planctomycetaceae bacterium
GCGCCACGTTTCTCCGCCTTGCCAAGCCCGCTAAAACGAACTCTAAACTCCAGTACTAACCAATTGCGCGAATATTACTCTTCCACAATCCAATCGAGCGCCTTTTCAAGGCTGTCGAATTGGACAAGCGAACCTTTTCCAGCAAGGTGAATGAGAGTGTTGACAAAATAACGTGTTGTCGATGTCAGGCCAATCACAGCGCGCTTGGCAACAATCCCGCTTGATTGCGCAAGAATCTTTTTGAACTCATTTGAATTTGCGATCGAAGCATGAGTATCATGAAGATCGCTAATTACCAGGGCCGTACCCCCTGGATTCTTCATCAATTCTTCAATGACATACCGACCTTCGGCACGAATAGCATCAAAATTATCACCCAGGCCGGAGTAATCCGCTAAAAAAATTCGTTTCCCTTTATGCTCAATCCAATGAGATTTCATTGTAGTATCCTCTTAGCAAGTATATCAGCCTGGGGAAATAATAGGTTTTCAATATTGTCAAGCGTCAAATGGGCAAGCATAGGGCAAGCATGAAAAGCGCCGCGAAACCTCGCAGCGCTTTTGCCTTCTCACTTTTTACTTTTGTCTCATTACTTCTTTTTCACCCACCCCAACCCGATCCGTCCACGTTCGGTCTCGATTTTCTTGATATCCACATCGATAATATCGCCGACTTTGAGCACCGTGCCAAAAGGAATCTGGCTCTTGTGCAGCAGGCCGTCCTGCTTGACGCCAATATCGACAAACGCGCCGAAATCGACCACGTTGCGGACGGTGCCCTTCAGTTCCATGCCCTCGGCCAGGTCTTCCATCTTGAGCACATCCGAGCGCAAGATCGGGGCCTGGGCTTCCTCGCGCGGGTCGCGGCCCGGGCGGACGAGTTGTTCGAGGATATCCTTCAGGGTCGGCACACCGCAGCCAACTTCGGCGGCCAGTTTTTCCACCGGCATTTTAGCCAGGAGCGCGTCCAGGGCGGCTTTGCGCTCGCCCAGCGGCGTGGATGGCTTCAACCCGGCGCGTTCGAGCACGGCCTTGGCAACCGGGTAGCTTTCCGGGTGGATGGCGCTCGCATCCAGCGGTTCAGCGCCATTACGGATGCGCATAAAACCGGCAGACTGCTCGAAAGCCTTCGGGCCGAGTCCGCTGACCTTGCGCAAGTCGGCGCGGGATTTGAATTCGCCGTTCGCATCACGGTAGCTGACAATGGCGGTCGCCAGCTTGGGGCCGACGCCCGCAACATGCGTCAGCAGGGCCGACGAAGCGGTATTCAGGTCCACGCCCACGCTGTTGACCACGCTTTCGACGACGCCATCCAGGCTGTGGCCGAGGGCGGTCTGGTCGACATCATGCTGGTACAGGCCAACGCCGATGGATTTTGGGTCGATCTTGACCAGTTCAGCCAGCGGGTCCTGGGCGCGGCGGGCAATCGAGACCGCGCCGCGAATGGACACATCCAGATCGGGGAATTCAACGCGCGCCAGCGGCGAGGCAGAATAGACCGAGGCCCCTGCCTCGTTGACGATCAAGTATTTGACCGTATGTGGTAGGGGCGACTGGCCAGTCGCCCTTACAAGTTCAGCCGCTAATTTCTCCGTTTCGCGCGAGGCCGTGCCATTGCCAATTGCAATCAGCGTGACGCCATGCCGCTGC
>CAZNMP010000518.1:0-1641 GCA_964573875.1 uncultured Planctomycetaceae bacterium
CGTCGGAAGCAAGCCGATTGGCTTCGTGAGGACATTCGGAGCGACGCATGCCGAACGGCCGATTTCCGCGTGGCTTTGTTTCACATGCCGACCTACGGCGGGAACCATTGGCACGGCGAGCGGCAAATCCGCGAGCTTTGGAGCCCGATGCTCAATGAAGGCGGCGTACAACTGACGATCTGCGGCCATACGCACAAAGCAACCCATATTGCCCCGCAAACCGACGCCAACCGATATGACGTGGCCATTTGTTCGCCCGATAGCATGATCCAGGTTCAGGTCACGCGCGAATGTCTGGCCGTGAGTTGGAAGGCCGTCAGCGGCAACAAACTGCCCTCCTCGTTCACGATTCCCCGAAATATCTCACACAAATAGACTATTCGGGGGGCTCTGCCGACCCTGGCAGCCGAACCGGGCATCGGTATAATATGTCAATGGTAAGTAATCCGATCTTTGTACTCCAATGGTTTTTTGCCCCATGACTGCATCCAACCCCCCCCGCACAATGTTCGAAAAAATCTGGGACGACCATGTCGTTCTGGCCGAACCGGGGAAACAAACGATCCTTTATATTGATCTGCAATTGGTCCATGAAGTCACGAGCGCCCAGGCGTTCGAAGGGCTTCGGCTCGCCAACCGCAAGGTGCGTCGGCCCGGCCACACCGTGGCCACGGTCGATCATAATGTGCCGACGACCGACCGCACGCAGCCGATTGAAGATCCAATTTCAAAGAAACAGCTCGACACGTTGGCCGCCAACTGCCGGGATTTCGGCGTTCGGCTTTACGATATTCACGATCCGGATCAAGGCGTCGTGCATGTGATCGGTCCCGAGTTGGGCTACACCCAGCCGGGCATGACCATCGTTTGCGGCGACAGCCACACGGCCACGCATGGCGCATTCGGCGCGTTGGCCTTCGGCATCGGCACGAGCGAAGTCGAGCACGTGCTGGCCACGCAAACGCTTCTGCAATACAAGCCCAAAACGTTCGAGATCCGCGTCGAGGGTCTGTTGCAGCCCGGCGTTTCAGCCAAGGACTTGATCCTTTATGTGATCGGACAAATCTCCACCAGCGGCGGCGTTGGTTATTGCATCGAATATTCCGGCGAGGCAATTCGCGCCTTGAGCATGGAATCGCGGATGACCGTCTGCAACATGACGATCGAGGCCGGCGCCCGGGCTGGTTTGATTGCTCCCGACGAAACGACGTTCGATTATCTGCGCGGCCGGCAATACGTGCCGAAGGATTTCGAGGCCGCCGTGCGCCGCTGGCGTACGCTGCCTACGGATCCGGGCGCGAAGTTCGACCGCACCCAAGTGTTCGACGCGGCCGCCATCCAGCCGCAGGTGACCTGGGGCACCACGCCGGCCCAAGTGACCGACATCGGCAGCCGTGTACCGGATCCGGCCGACTTCGCCGATGCGACCGACCGCAAATCGGTGGCCGCGGCATTGGAATACATGGGCCTGAAGCCTGACGCGCCGATCACTTCGATCCCGGTCGAACGGGTTTTCATCGGCTCCTGCACCAACGGGCGCATCGAGGATCTTCGTGCCGCGGCGGCCGTAGTCCGCGGTCATCGCGTGGCGGCCGGCGTTAATGCCATCGTTGTGCCCGGCAGTGGTTTGGTCAAACGGCA
>CAZNMP010000519.1:0-1629 GCA_964573875.1 uncultured Planctomycetaceae bacterium
CGAAGTTTGCCGTGGCGGCCTATTCCCAGCAGTTGCGGCTGGAACTTGGTCCCCAGGGCTTGCACGTGCTTCTGGTTTGCCCCGGCCCCATCGAACGCAAAGACGCTCGGCTGTATCCCTTGGAAGGCTTGGAGGATGTGCCGGAGCGCGCGCGAGCTCCCGGCGCGGGAGTTCAGGTTCGGGCTATCCCACCGCAAAAATTGGTCCAGTGGATCCTCGATGCTTGCCAACATCGGCAGCCGGAATTGGTCATCCCCGGCAAAGCCCGGCTGTTGTTTGCGATTTCTCAACTGTGGCCTCGGCTGGGCGATTGGATCGTCCGGCGTGAAACGGCATAGAACAACGCGGGGGTTTGTGCCAATCGAGTTCCCGCGCCCCCTTGTTTTTCTTGTGTTGTTTTGGCACGATAAGCATTGTTTAATGCCAAATATGCGGGTTCCCCCCCGCTGCTTGAAGTGGGGCATCTTTTTTCCACCCACCACCCACTAACAACCACAAAGTCACTACCATGCCTGCTTTTCCCGAGATTGCGAAGATCCAGTTCGAGGGTCCGGAGTCCAAAAATCCGTTGGCTTTTCGTTATTACAACGAGAACGAGCTGGTGGAAGGCCGCTCGATGCGCGACCATCTGCGGTTCAGCGTTGCCTATTGGCATACGATGCGCGGCACGGGGCTTGATCCGTTCGGCGCCGGCACGATGCAACGGCCTTGGGAAGGCAAGGCGGATACGGTCGAGAATGCGACCAATCGGGCCCGGGTGGGTTTTGAGTTCATCGAGAAACTAGGCGCTCCGTTCTATTGCTTCCACGATCGCGACGTGGCCCCCGAAGGCGCGACGTTGGCCGAGAGCAATAAAAATCTCGACGCCGTGGCGAAGGTTCTGAAAGAAGAGCAGCAGCGGACGGGCATTAAGCTTCTCTGGGGCACGGCCAATTTGTTCAGCAATCCGCGCTATGTCCACGGCGCAGCCACCACCTGCAATGCCGACGTTTTTGCCTACGCCGCCGCGCAAGTGAAAAAAGCGATGGAAGTCACCAAGGAATTGGGCGGCGCGGGCTATGTGTTCTGGGGCGGCCGCGAAGGGTATCAGTGTCTCTGGAACACCGACATGAAACGCGAAGTCGATCACTTGGCCGCCTTCATGCACATGGCCGTGGATTATGCAAAAAAGATCGGCTTCACCGGCCAGTTCTACTTCGAGCCGAAGCCGAAGGAACCGACCAAGCATCAATATGATTTCGACAGCGCTACCTGCATCAATTTCCTCCGGGCCTACGGATTAGCCGATCACGTGAAGATGAACATCGAGACGAACCACGCCACCTTGGCGGGCCATACCGTCGAACATGAGCTGGACTATGCCGGTTCGCAGGGTTTCCTGGGCTCGGTCGATGCCAATACGGGCGATTTGCTCTTGGGTTGGGATACCGACCAGTTCCCGACGGATGTGTATCTGACGACGAAGATGATGCTGATGATCATGAAGTACGGGGGATTCACCACCGGCGGTTTGAATTTCGATGCCAAGGTGCGCCGCGAGAGTTTCGAGCCGATCGATTTGTTCTACGCCCACATCGGCGGTATGGACGCCTTTGCCAAGGGCCTCAAAATTGCCGCTGCAATTCGCGC
>CAZNMP010000520.1:0-1616 GCA_964573875.1 uncultured Planctomycetaceae bacterium
GGTGAATAACAGCTCGCAACTCCTGCTCTGCATGCTGTAGACGCGAGCACTGCACTTATCCCTGAGATCGCATCTTGCAAAAGGATGCGGCAATCTTCTGTGGTCAAGATAGGAAGTTTGGCTAATGGCCGAGAGTCAACGACTCCCGGTCATGCGAATCGTACACGTTTTGGCCAACCGGGAGTCGTTGACTCCCGGCTATTTTTTTGGGTGTGCATGGAAAACTGCTGCAACCTGCAGACCGCCATAGTCCATTACTGCACGCCCTTTTCCAAGCTGCTCTTGCTTGGGCGGCACGTTTGCGATACATTCCAGTGCCGTCGATTCCCGACCCCCTCATTCAGGGAAGACGCCGGGCGTATGGGCTCATCTGGGAAAGGATTCCGCATCATGCAGGCCACTCTTGCCGAATTAGCAGCTCTGGTTGACGGGAAGATCACCGACAATGGTCCCCTGGTCATCCTGGGGGCGGCCACTTTGCGCGATGTCGGTCCGGGCCAAATCACGCTGGTCGATCATTCTGAAAAAAACCGCCGGCTGGAAAACTGCCAAGCCGCGGCCGTTGTCGCTCCGTTGAACTATACGCCCGAAAACATTCCGGCCATCCAGGTCGAGGACGTGCATCGGGCGTTCGCGGCGATCATGCGATTTTTCAGCCCGCCGTGCGAAATGCCGCGGCAAGGCATCAGCCCGCTGGCTGCCGTTAGTCCGACGGCCGTAATCGGCGAGAACGTCGATGTCCATCCATTCGCCACGATCGGCGACCGCGTCACGATTGGTGCGGGAACAACGATCCATTCCGGCGTTCATGTCATGGCCGACTCGCGAATCGGCGAAAATACGACCATGTTCCCCAACGCCGTGCTGTACGAAAACACCATCGTCGGCTCGCGCTGTTTGATTCACGCCAACGCCGTGCTTGGAGCCTATGGGTTCGGCTATGGTTTTGCCGACGGGCGGCACGTATTGTCGGCCCAATTAGGCAATGTCGTTTTGGGCTCGGATGTCGAAATCGGCGCGGGCTCGACCATCGACCGCGGCACCTACGGCCCCACCGTGATCGGCGAGGGCACCAAGATCGACGATTCGGTCATGGTCGCCCACAATTGCCGCATCGGCCGCCATAATATGCTTTGCTCGCAAGTAGGCATTGCCGGCAGCACGACCACGGGCGATTACGTCGTAATGGCCGGTCAGGTGGGCGTGCGCGACCACGTTCATATCGGCAGCCGAGCCGTGTTAGGCGCGATGGCCGGCGTGACGAACGACGTGCCCGACGGCGCCCGGATGATCGGCATTCCCGCCACGCCCGAGCGCGACCAGAAGGTCAAACAAGCCGCCTTCAGCAAACTGCCCGAGATGCGGCGACAATTGAAGCAGTTGCAGCGGGCGGTTGACGCGCTGATGAGCGGACCGGCCGAAAATCTGCCGCTGCAAGATGAAGCATCGGCAACGGACGACAACGGACGCAGGGCTGTAGCGTAATTGGTTTTCAGTTGTCAGTTTTCAGTTCTCAGCTTCATTTTTACTGACAACCGATCACTGAAAACCGATCACTGAAAACCGATGACTGAAAACTCCTCCACACCTCGCCGCGTAGGCATCATGGCCGGCTG
>CAZNMP010000521.1:0-1561 GCA_964573875.1 uncultured Planctomycetaceae bacterium
TGTCGCGCCCAAACGTCGTTTCGTGAGAAATCGACTTTGCTTCCCGCTCCGGCACGACCGCGCTATCGTCAACGCCATGAGCCAATTGCCAAAGATGTTCGCCCTGACTTCCGAAACGGCTTTTTAATGTCTCGATAGGCCATTGGCGAAGCTGACCGATGGTGCGAATGCCAAGCTTTTCAAACACCTTGCTCGACTGTTTCCCCACACCCCAAAGCCGTTCGACGGGCAACGGGTCGAGAAACTCCTGGACATGCTCCGGCTCCACAACAAAAAAACCGTCAGGCTTCTTGAAATCACTGGCGATCTTCGCCAAGAACTTGTTGGGAGCCACGCCGACGGAAACCACCAAGCCAACTTCTTCTCGAACGGCCTTCTTAATCTTCTGGCCGATTTCGGAGGCCGAACCAAAAAGCGGTTCACTGCCGGTCACATCCAAAAACGCCTCGTCAAGCGACAACGGCTCGACAAGCGGTGTAAATCGCTCAAAGATGCCTCGAATCTGCTTGGATATTTCAGCATAGTAACTGATGCGCGGCGGCAAATAAACGCCGTTCGGGCAAAGCCGACGAGCGGTGGCCGAAGGCATCGCGCTATGAACGCCGTACCGCCGAGCGACATAGTTCGCCGCCGACACCACGCCCCGTTTCTCAGGCGAGCCGCCGACAATAACCGGCTTGCCGACCAATTCCGGTCGATCCCGCTCCTCAACCGAGGCGTAGAAGGCGTCCATGTCGCAGTGAAGGATCACAGGCTGTGGCCCTCGGTCATCAGGCGGTTGTCAATCGTTGTGCATTGCGGTCACGAATTCTCGTGGCACATTGCAGACCATGCCGCATCGGAGAACTCCTCATCATTCCAAGCATCAACAAATGCTTTAACTGCAACTGCAATCCACCAGCCTGAATCCTCATCGAACGGATCAGGAGGGTCAACGGCATTGTAAGTGACCTTCGCCACAAGCTCCGCCAGTGAAACTAAATTGGCAAAGATGTTCTGTTCGTTGGTTAATCCTTGCTTTCGTTGCAGATCGTCAAACTCCAAGGTCGTGTGTCTGAGAATGTCGAAACATCGGTGTCCATTTGCCCATTGCCGTGGGTGATCTGCTGTAGAGAGGATTCGTTCAAAATGAGAACTGTCTGCTCGGCTTTTTTCCAGCACTAGTCGTAGAATACGTGCAGCCCACGCTGGACGTTTTTCAACAGGAATGTTTTCGTAGAGTAATCTTCCTGCTTCCAATAGCTGGTTAGATTGCCAACAATCCTTGGCTCGATCCAAGTAGTCGCCATTATAGGTGTTCGTTTCTGGCATAACAATAACTCAAGTTTGCAGTTGTTGCGGTAATTTCTATTGACCGTCACGCAACCGGCCTTGCCCCGCCCCTCTCACCATCGCATTCATTGTCGCACGGTTCGACGCTGACAACCTCTATGTCTCGGCACTGGAACTTTGCCCCAACACCATACGCCGGGTCGAACAGGATATCAAATTTGACCAATTCCATTTGTCGATCCCTTATGTCGGTGATTTCCAAGCCGATAATAGCATTTTGATGATTGAA
>CAZNMP010000522.1:0-1559 GCA_964573875.1 uncultured Planctomycetaceae bacterium
GATGCCGTTCAGGCAGTCGTTTTCGGTCGCCATGATGTAAGGCGAACGAATGCCGTTCCAGTCGAACGACGAGTTCAAAATCGCTTCCATGAAGTCGCCGTTCGGCAGGTGATCCGTCCATTGACGCTGGCCTTGGAAGCCGGCGGCAATCGCGTTGCGGCCCATCGACTCTTCCACGAAACCCAACTCGGCCAAACGTGGATTGCCGGCCATCAAGTCCCGGGCGATCATCGCCATGCGAACCGACCACTGCCAAGCACGCTCTTTCTCATCGGCCGGAAGCTGGCTCGACGGCTTATTGCGATCGGCGCCTTCTTTGCAGTTGGCTTTCGTCCAGGCCAAGGCCCGCTTGTATTCGGTTTCATCGTAGATATTGCGTTCGATGCGGCGGACGATCTCAACGCTCTCGACCGTCTCGACCCTCATGCCGAGATAATGCTCGAAGAAATCGTGGTTCACCAGCGAGCCGGCGATGCCCATCGACACGTTGCCGATCGAAAGATACGACTTACCACGCATCGCAGCCGCGGCGACGGCCGCCCGGGCAAACGCCAAAATCTTGCCGCGCACGTCGGCCGGAATTTCCGTGTTGTCTTTGTCTTGCACGTCGCGCCCGTAGATGCCGAACGCCGGCAAACCCTTCTGGCTATGACCGGCCAATACGGCGGCCAAATAGACCGCGCCGGGACGCTCGGTGCCGTTGAATCCCCAAACGGCCTTCGGCATCGTGGGGTCCATGTCCATCGTCTCGGAACCGTAGCACCAGCAGGGCGATACGGTCAGCGTCGCGCCAACGCCCTCGCGGGCGAACTTGGCCGCCGCCTGGGCCGCCTCGGCCACGCCGCCGATGCAGGTGTCGGCAATGACGCATTCCACCGGCGCACCGCACGTATGGCGCACGTTTTCCCCAATCAACTTGGCCACGGCCTTCGCCATGCCCATCGTCTGGTCTTCCAGCGATTCGCGCACGCCCTTGCGGCGTCCGTCGATGGTCGGCCGAATGCCGATCTTCGGAAGCGAGCCGACAAGCCGGTTGACGCCGATTCCACTCTGAGCAGCCATTATCGAGATTCTCCTTGTGAGTATGCTGTGATCGAGATAAGCACGATTTCGATAGTTTCCTCTCTTCGGCAGCATCTCACAAGGGGGCAGTAAACGATTCCAACAGCTTTCCTAAGGCAGTCAACAAACCCCCTCAAGCGGCGTATTGGCAATTTTTGCCAATCATAGTAAGCTTACTGAAGAACATCGATTGAGGAGTTATCCGCTACATGCCCACTCGCAACATTAATTTAACCCAACGGTACGACCAATTCGTTGATGCCTTAGTGTCCTCCGGTCGTTATTCAAACGCCAGCGAGGTTATGAGGGCAGGACTTCGCCTGCTTGAAGAACAAGCCCGCGAAGAGGACGAAAAACTGACGTTGCTGCATTCTCTCGCAACCGAAGGATTCCAGGAATTGGACCAGGGACAGGGAATCGTCCTGGATGGCGAGCAACCGTTGGCGGAGTTCATCGGCCAGATCGGCCGTCAAGCCTCCCGGGAGTTGAAGCACGGC
>CAZNMP010000523.1:0-1539 GCA_964573875.1 uncultured Planctomycetaceae bacterium
AAGGTTGCGGTGGCATTCGCCCCACACTTCGACTGAACGTTCGATGGTTTCGCGATAGCTGACTCTCGGCTTGTGGACGCGAACGTTCAGTTTGAAATCGCGAAGCAGGCGGTGTTTGATGACTTCCAGATGCAGCTCACCCATGCCGCTGATCAAGGTTTGGCCGGTTTCCTCGTTTTCGCGCGCGCGGAAGGTGGGATCCTGGCGCTTCATCATGTCGAGCACATCGGCCAGCTTCTTGCGTTCGAGCGATGTTTCAGGCTCGATGGCCATCGATATAACGGTCTCTGGGAATTCGATGGCTTCAAGTGAAATGGGGGCTTGCGTACTGCAAAGCGTGTCGCCGGTGACCGAATGACGCAGGCCGACGATGCCGATGATGTCGCCGGCCGAGGCCGACTCGACTTGGGTGCGGTGGTCGGCCTGGATGCGCCAAATTTGCGGCACGTTTTCTTTCTGGTTCTTCCCGGGATTCAAGACACGGCTATTGGCTTTCAACGTGCCGGAATAAATCCGCACATAGTGCAAGTCGCCATGCCGGTCGGCTTGGATTTTGAAGACCAGGCCGCAAAACGGTTCGTCGGGATCAGGCTTGCGAATGAGCTTTTTATCGGTCTTTTTCAGGTCCGTG
Organism: uncultured Planctomycetaceae bacterium; assembly: GCA_964573875.1. Taxonomy (GTDB): domain Bacteria; phylum Planctomycetota; class Planctomycetia; order Pirellulales; family Thermoguttaceae; genus CAYWGR01. The sequence goes on from CAZNMP010000523.1 coordinate 632, forward strand.
CCCTCAACAGGCGGAACATCGGCCGGGCTGGGCAGATAGAACGCCACGGCGTCGAGCACCGGTTGCACGCCGATGCCATCCAAGGCCGAACCGCAAAGTACCGGCACCGCTAGGTTGTGAACCGTTGCCTCTCGCAGCACCTTGCGGATCAACTCGACCGGCACAGGCTCCTCGGCAAGCATCAACTCGGTCAATTCGTCGCTGAACATCGAAAGCTGGTCGAGCATCTGGCTATGCCACAGTTCGGCCTCGTCGTGCAGATCGGCGGGAATCTCGGCCACAGTGATTTCCGAGCCTTTTTCGCCGGCAAACGTCACCATGCGCATCATGACCAAGTCGATCAGCCCGCGGAACGCTTCCTTCACATGCGGCGGTCCGGCGCCAATCGGCAAATTCACTGGGATCGGTCGGCAGTTGAGCCGATCGCGGATTTCGTCGAGCGTGCCGAAGTAGTCGGCTCCTTCGCGGTCCATTTTATTGATCAACGCAATGCGCGGCACATGATACTTGTCGGCCTGATGCCAAACGGTCTCGCTTTGGGCCTCGACGCCTTCGCGAGCGCTGAAGACCACCACGCCGCCGTCGAGCACGCGCAAGCTGCGCTCGACTTCGGCCGTAAAATCCACGTGGCCGGGGGTGTCGATCAGATTGACTTCAACGTCACGCCAAGGGAACGTGACCGAGGCGGCATTGATCGTGATGCCGCGCTCCTGCTCCTCGGGGTCGAAGTCGGTCACGGTGGTGCCTTTATCGACCTCGCCCACCCGATGCGTGAAATGCGCATAGTAGAGCATCCGCTCGGTGACCGTCGTCTTGCCGGCGTCGATATGGGCAATGATGCCGATGTTGCGTATCGCGGCGATGTCGTAAGGCATGTCGCAAACCCATTCCCGAACTGATCGACACTG